>DAHVPA010000006.1 GCA_027318525.1 Candidatus Cloacimonadota bacterium
TGCTTGCCCAATACCTGCAACTGATGAATGGCGGCAGGACGGTAAACGTCACAGGCAACCAGCATAGGTTTTATCTTTTTCTTGCGGTAGAAGGCTGCCAGCTTGGCGCAGGCTGTGGTTTTCCCGCTGCCCTGCAGACCAACCAGCATGACCTTGGTAAGCTTGTTGTCATAGACCTTAAGTTCAAAACCGCCTGTGTCCATCAGCTTGATCAGCTGCTCGTGGACAATCTTGATAACCTGCTGACCGGGAGTCAGGCTCTTCATTACTTCCTGACCCAGCGCGCGCTGCTCTATCTCGTATATGAAGTTTTTAACAATCTTGAAATTGACGTCAGCTTCCAGTAAGGCAAGGCGGATTTCGCGCATGGTGTCTTTGATATTCTGTTCTGTAAGGTAACCTACGCCCTTGAGGTTGCGAAAGATTTTATCCAGCCGTTCCGATAAGCTATTGAACATGTCTGAGGCTCCTGATGGCTGCTGCATAGTCTGAGTGATTAAAAATATATGAGGCTGATACGATAATGTCAGCTCCGGCTTTGATCAGTTCTGGGGCTATTTTATCATTGATACCGCCATCCACCTCAATCAGCAGATTTAGATTCAAATCCCTTATCTTGTTTTTAAGATTTACCACTTTTTCCTTAACTGCAGGCACGAAGTTTTGACCCGAATAACCCGGATTTACGCTCATTAACAAAACGAAATCAAGCTCTGGTAAAAGTTCGTCCAAAACGCCAAGCGGAGAGCCGGGATTCAAGGCAGCTCCTGCTTTCATGCCATGTTCACGAATGGCAGCTATTAATCTATGCGGATGAAAGACAGTTTCCGGATGAAATGAAAAATACCTGATGCTAAGCTTGGCAAGGCGTTCTACATAGTCGGCAGGATTGGTTACCATCAGATGCGCATCCAGTGGAAGTTTGGTATGTTTGGCAACCGATTGTGCAATCACAAAGCCAAAGGTAAGATTGGGCACATAATGCCCATCCATGATATCCAGATGCAAAATATCTGCTCCTGCTGTTTCCAGAGCCGAAATTTCCTCTGCCAAGCGGCTGAAGTCACTGGATAATAATGAGGGTGCAATCAGGACTTTACTTTCTTGCATGTTTGCTACCTGCCATAAAGACTATTTCGTTGCAATTGATGTCCAGAAGCTTGTTTAATCTTTCCATCAATTGCTCTTTAATCAGGACCAGTTCCTGCATCCAGGTAGAATTACTGACCCGGACAAACAGCGTATGCTGTTCATACTTAACAGGCGTTGAGCGCTCCGCCAAAAGTTCACCGACAATATTTTGCCAGTTCAGAGCTATCAACGCCAGTAAGCGATATTTCTCTCCGGCAATCTTCAGAACCAGGTCCTGGCAGAAATTGCCGAGAGCAGTCCATGACATAGCTATTCTTTATTCAGAATAAGACTAAATCCCCACCAGGCAATTACAGCCACCATAACTGCCAGGTAATAGACCATGCCAATCCCGGTGGTAGTATGGTCATGAGGGATAACCAGTAGGGCTGGCACTGCCGCTGCTGCTATGATGACAAGATGACCCAGGATTTTGGTGAGCAGGATGCTGCCTGCTCTGTTGATCAGCCAGACGCCCAGAACACCAATCGCGATTAAAGCAATGGTTATCCCGGCTGCTATGAACATTGTCATCAAGCCAATCTTTGCCAAGCCCAATTCAAACAGCTGCATATTGGAGATTGCCAAGGGCGGGATGGCAATGGCAAGCAACAGCATGACTATGCCGATTATTCTGGTCAGAACGCTGTTTCCGGATTTGACGATTTCGAAATGCCGCTGGTTGCGCCTCACAAAGAGAAAAATAACAAGCATTACAAGCACAAAGAAACCGGCGTAACCAAGAATCATCATCGGATTTCCAGAAGCCAATCCCATCAGGGACAGCACCAACAGGAAAATCAGGATGCCGACAATCTTGCCGAGTATAAACAACTTATCTTTCATGGGACCTCCCCACTATTCAGTATCTTTATCTGCTTCTTTTTCGATAACTCCGTGCAGAACAGCATTAACTTCCTTGTGCAGGTGGATGTTAACTTCAAAGTCACCCAACTGTTTAATGTGTTTTTCCATAGTTACTGAAGCTTTGGGAATGTCAATGCTTCTTTCTTTCAATTCATGCAGAATGTCATTTTCGGAAACAGAGCCATACATGTTATCATGTTCGTCCACTCTTCTGGTGAAGGTAAGCTTGAGTTCAGAGATTTGTCCTGCAACCTGGCGCAGGTGTTCTAGTTTCTTGTTTTCTTCATCAGCAAACTGCTTTTTTAAAGTGTCGAGGTTCTTCATGTTCTGAGGTGTGGCATAGATAGCAATATGTCTGGGGACAAGATAATTGCGGGCAAAACCGCGTTTCACATTGATAACGTCTCCTTTGGAGCCGACTTTTTCTATGCTTTCAGTTAGTATTACTTTCATTTATATCCTCCATGTTTCTAATTTTGCGAAAATCAAACCAGGCATCCAGCACTCCAATAAAGGAAATCAGTGCCAGCACCGGATAATTGATAATTATAGTTATGAAAAACAATGTCCTGAGCATTCGTGAGCGGGCAAAAACCCCGCTCCAGAAATGGCTGAGAACCCCGGTTCCCTGTATCAAATAAGCTGCTAGAAGACTTATGAGCAGGTTGATACCCCAAACTTTGGTCTGGGGATATAGAGATAAACCCAAGGCTGCCAGCAAAGGATAAATCAGAAAACCGGGAAGTGAGATTTGGCGCACCGGCAATTTCAGAATGGATAACCTGTTGAACAGCAGCAGACCGAAAAAAGCTGCAGTAATCTGGGTAGAACTCCAGAAAGCAGGCTGATATCTGATAAACAGGTTTTGAACCTGGGTGATTCTGCCGGCATCCGGTTTAAAACTGGAATATCGTTGCAGATACTGGCTATACATGTCAGTCATTTGTTTAGCTACTGCTTCCAGACCGGCTGCAAATACCAGGCTGCGGACAAAACTATATACAAGCAAGAGACATATCAACCCAGTCAATGCCAGATTAATGTCCAACTTAGTTTTGAGCAGATAAAGGTATAAACATATACCAATGCCTGCAGCAACTATTGCATCCGCTGCATTAATCCAGATTTGATAGGACCTGTCGGTTACAATCAACAACCCGATCACTGCAAAAAACAGTAATAGGAATAAAAGTAACCTTTTTGCAGGATATGACCAAATCTTACCACTGTATGCCATTGTAAAGATCAATCCCAAAAACGGGGACATCAGACTAATAAAACCCAGGATTAAAGGAATAACAGACTCCCGTTATTCTATTACGTAGGCAATCAAAGCCATCTGACGAGCGCGTTTGATCTCGTTGGTCAGACGACGCTGGTGCTTGGCGCAGGTTCCGGTTATGCGGGCGGGTTCAATCTTGCCAACATCAGAAACATATTGTCTGACTATATCAATGTTCTTGTAATCAATCACAAGCTCAGGATTTGCGCAGAACTTGCAGTATTTTTTTCTGGTGAATTTCTTTCTCTTATCGTATGAGTTCATTTTTTCTCCTTAATTAAAACGGGACATCGTCATTGGTAATTGTGGAATGTGCTGTTTCTTCTTCAGGCATAGGTGCTTCATGAGCAGCTTCTTCAGCAGGTTCGTCTCCACGGGGGCGTGCTTCAAGAAATTGGATATATTCTGCGATGATTTCCACTGCCTTACGGTTGTTATTGTTGGAATCGGTATAACTGCGAGCCTCAAGACGTCCTTCCACAATAATTGGACTACCTTTATGCGCAGAGTTATTCAGATTTTCCGCCCACTTTGACCAAGCAACCACATCCAGGAAACTGGTTTGATTTTGGTATTGCCCCGTAGCATCTTTGACAGACCTATCCACTGCGATGGTTGCTCTCACCACAGGCGTGCCTTTGGGAGTATATCGCATCTCTATGTCATTGGTGATTCTACCGGAAATGATGACTTTGTTGAGTCGTGGAAATCTTAAATCTGCCATACCGAACTCACTTGCCGCTACGGTCAATTATGATAAACCGAAGGACAGATTCGCTGATATTGTAAAGCCTTTGAATTGCTTTGAGGCTTTCTGAATCTGCTCTGAAGTAGTTGATGAAATAGTACCCTTCAGTTTGCTTTTCAATGGGGTAAGCCAGCTGACGTTTTCCCCAAGTGTCAGTTTTGATCAGTTCTCCGCCATTGTCAGTAATTACTGCTACAACCGAGTCATTTTGTTTGACAGCCTCATCCTGTGTGTATTGAGGCTTTAGGATTATCATACTTTCGTAATCCTTAATCATTAGGTATCCTCCTTTGGTCTTTGATTCCATCCTCGCGGGGTGGAATAGGCTTTTTATTATATTTGCTGTATTCGTCCAGCATCCTGTCTAAATCATATTGAATGAACGTTTCCAGCCAATCACAAACCTGTTTTACTGCTGTTTCTACGACTGGTTTCTCCTGTTCTGAAAACGAATCCAGAACAAAATCCCGGGCTGATAACTCATCAGAACGACCAATGCCGATTCTAAGCCGGGGAATATCATTAGTGCCGGCAGCAGCAAAAATAGATTTAAGTCCATTATGCCCGCCGTCTCCACCGGATGTCCGGATTCTCAGTTTTCCCAGAGGGAGCTCCAGATCATCCGAGATAATCAAAACCTGATTAATCGGCTGGTATTTACTGATTGCACTTATATAAGCTTTGCCGCTGTTGTTCATAAAAGTGCTGGGCATGATCAGCATGTAGTCCTTATTGCCTGCATGATAAAACAAAGATGACTTTTTCCATTTAAGTCCATGGTTTTCAGCAAATTGCTTGAGACACATAAAACCGACATTATGTCGGGTGCGCTCATATTCAGTGCCGATATTGCCTAAACCGATAACCAGTTTCATGCATTTAGCTCAGTTCAAACACTCTATAAAATATGCTTAATCTACTTTTCTTCGGCAGGTGCTTCGGTTTTAGTTTCTGCTACAGGTTCAGTCGGTTGCTCAACCTTCTTGGCATGGATGGTGACAAGAGCTGTCTCGGGATGTTCCTTGACTTTCCATTTTGCCACAGCTAGCTGACTTACGTGCAAAGCTTCGCCAACACCTAGATTTGAAACGTCCACTTCTATATCCTGGGGAATTTCTTCTTCCAAGCATTGGATATGCAGTGTGCGATGCACAATATCCATCGTCCCGCCTTCTTTTACGCCAACAGGTGTTCCGATATATTTAAGCGGAACATCGACATCAATAAGCTGATGGGCAGGAATTACCATGAAATCAATGTGTAAAATCTCTCTGGACACGGGATGAATTTGCCTTTCTTTAAGCAGGGTGTGGTATTCTTTGCCGGCAAGCTTGATCTCGTAAAAAACCAGTTCGTTAAAGCTTTTCTTATATAACTTCATGAACTCAGCTTTTTCCAAAGTTATCTTCAACGGCTCTGTTCCAGGTCCATAGACGATAGCAGGGATGAAACCGTCTTTGCGAAGTTTGTTAAGATCAGATTTTTTCTCTGTCTTTCTCTGATCTGCATTAAGTCTGAATATCATTTATTCCTCCACTTGTTCAATTCTATCTGAATAATATACTTATCGATTCCTCGATATGAATCTTTTTTATTGCCACAGCCAGCATTTCAGCAATGGAGAGCTGGATGATTTTACTGCTTTTCTGTTTAGCCGGATTCAAGGGAATGGTATTTGTGATAAAAAGCTTTTCCAGAGGTGAGCTTTCGATGTTTTCCACAGCATTTCCGGAAAGAACCCCATGCACACAGGCTGCATATATTTTTTTTGCGCCAAAATCAGCCAGTGCTCTGGATATCTTTATCAAGCTGCCGCCTGTGTCAATAATATCATCAAACAGAATGGCAGTTTTGTCTTTCACTTCACCTATAATATTAAGCAGTTCTGTCTGGTCATTATTGCCGCTGCGTCTTTTATCACCTATAGCAAGACCACAATTGAGTCTTTTCGCCAGACTTCTGGCTCTGTTTGCACCGCCAGAATCTGGTGAAACAACCACTAAATCCTCATCTTTGAGCAGGTGTTTGAAATATCTTTCAAAGATTGGAATCGAGTAAAGATGGTCAACCGGGATATTAAAGAATCCCTGGATCTGATCAGCATGCAAATCCACTGTAATGACTCTGTCTGCTCCTGCGACTGTAATCAAGTCGGCAACCAGCTTGGCTGTAATAGGAACTCTGGGCTGGTCTTTTTTATCTGATCTGGCATATCCGTAATATGGGATGACGCAGTTTATACGTTGGGCAGAAGCTCGACGTAAGGCGTCTATTATGATTAAAAGGTCCATTAAATTGTCGTTCACCGGGTAACAGGTTGGCTGAATAATGAATACATCCGAACCACGAACGTTGTCGTTGATCTTAACAAAAGCTTCATCATTGGAGAATTTGAAAAGCTCAATGTCTCCCAAGGGAATGCCGGCATAGCGGGATACTTCCTCTGCCAGAGGTTTGTTTGCATTGCCGGTAATCAGCTTAAGCTTCGAATACATTTTTGATACTGTCTCCGTCCTATGGTTCTAACAATTTCACACCAGTAGTGCTTTTGTTCAAAATGGAGCCTGGCGTGTTGCAATTTATCTCCATCCTGAAAACAGCCGATACAGGTTGATCCGCTGCCGGACATCATTGTATGCTCGGCACCAAGTAGATACAAATCCTTAATTAAAGTGCCGATTACCGGATACTTGGCGGCAACCCCTTTTTCCAAGCTGTTAAACCACAAAGCCTGTTTAGACTGCGGTTTTTCCCTTAAGTCTATTAGACTATAAGCTTCTCCACTGGAGATAGCCAATCCCGGATTGACCAAGAGCAATTCCATTGGCTCCAGATCCGGCAACAGTGTTATCTTCTCACCCCGGGAGCTGCCTTTGGCAAGACCTCCCTGCAAAAAAAAGTTGATATCACTGCCGTATTCTGCAGCAACGGCATGCATATAAGTAATGTCATAGTCCAACTGAAACAATTCTCTCAGGGCGATTAACGTTACTGCTGCATTACTGCTGCCGCCACCCAATCCGGCTGCTATCGGGATTTTCTTATCAAGATAAATCTCCACTCCTGATTCCACCTGAAAATCGGTCCGAATCCTGTCTGCTATTTTATAGACGAGATTCTCATCAGAAGCCAACTCGGGAATGTTAGACAAAATTTTAATTTGCGGCTTTTTTGTCAAAGCATATTTAAGGCTATCATGAAGATCGACAGTGCAGAACATTGTATCGATCTCATGATAGCCATCTGGTCTTTTGCTCAGGACATCAAGATATAGATTGATTTTTGCGAAGGAATTTATTAACACGTTTTTTCTGCTTTTCAGGGACCTCATCACCATAATAATAGTAATAGTAATAGTAATAATAGTAGTAATAACTCTGCTTACTGTAGTATTTTTGAGCCAGGATGCCATTTACTATGATTCCATCAATCTTGCCATCGATATTGTCAATCAGGTCTTTGGTGCGTTTGATGATTCCGCGTTCTGTCTGATCTATTCGGACTACGACAAATGTCATATCTACTTTTTTGGTCAGAATTAATGCATCTGTTACTGCAATAATAGGAGGTGTGTCAAACAGAATGTAATCATAGTTCTTTTTCAACTCTGCTATCATCTGCTCCATCCTGGGAGATGAGATCAATTCCGAGGGATTGGGAGGTACAAATCCGCTGGTAATAAGATCAAGGTTTATTATTCCGGATGGTTTGATTATCATATCCAATTGGATATCCGGGTCTATCAGATAGTCACTGGTGCCGTTTTCCTTATCTGTCAGGAATTTAGTATGGAGCATGGGTCTTCTCAAGTCGAGATCGACCAGGATAACTTTGGCATTCATCTGCGCAAGGGTTATGGCAAGATTGGAGACTGTGGTTGATTTACCCTCTTTGGGTCCGGAAGAAGTAACCATAAGAGTAGTGGGTCCCTCAGTTT
Source organism: Candidatus Cloacimonadota bacterium (assembly GCA_027318525.1). Lineage (GTDB taxonomy): Bacteria > Cloacimonadota > Cloacimonadia > Cloacimonadales > Cloacimonadaceae > UBA5614. The sequence goes on from DAHVPA010000006.1 coordinate 7,966, forward strand.
TTTTGGAGAGGATATTGGTCCTCAGGGTTCTGTAGGACTCAGCCACAGGAGATTTAGGCGCATAATGAGAGACCAACTGCATAATCACATAATGCAGCGATCTGGTAAGTTGCTCGCGGCTTTCGCCTTCGGCTTGTTCTATCATTCTGTTAAATTCGTCAATTCTGGATTCTGATTCCAAAATTATGGGAATTGTTCCCACAATCGGCAACTTCACAAAATTCTCCATATCATCAAGGGTTCTCAGCTTGGTATCAAGTGAGTGCACTAAGAAAGCAGCTCCAATACCCAATCCCAGTCCGATTACAATCCCGACCAAGATATTGGTGGAAACTCGTGGTCTGATTGGCTTATTCGGGACTTCAGCCCTTTCTATGATTCGGACGTTACCCATTTTTGCCTGTTCGGCAACCTTGGCATCCTCATACTTTTCCACCATCATGGTATGGATTTTTTCATCCAGCATCATGTTGCGTGTAAGTCTTGCCAACTCAAGTTCTGTATCAGGCAGCAAAGCGATTTTCTGTTTGTAAATATCGTTTATTGCCTTTAACCCTTCTGCTCTTGCATTGGCAACTTCCAGGTCAACTTGGGTTGAAATAATTTGGTTTATTGTTTCTGACCTGCCGGAGAGTGGGTCAGCGCCGGCAGTCGTGTTTATCAGCTTTTTTATCTCGGCATCAAGTTTGGCTTTAGTATTGTCGATTTCTTTATTTAACAGCACAATCTGCGGATGGTCCATCGGGTATTCATTTTTTGTAACTAATCTGGTGATAGTCGCCTGTGTGTTGACAATTTGAGTCCTTAATTCGTTAATATATGGAGTGCTAAGGATAGTGTTTATGTTGGTCAGCAAGGTATCCTGCTCAGCCAGCCTTTTGTTCAGGAAAGCGAGGGTTCTCTGTTTAACCATTGCATCTGTGCGTGCAGATTCATAAGCAGCTTCGCTTTCAGCTGATTTGGAAATCAAAGTCTTTGTCTCTTCCGAAAGTTCTGTCAGTCCGCTGTCGATCTTAAAAGCTCTGAGGTCTTCCTCAGATGTCTGAAGTCTTCTGGTGATGGCATCAAGCTGTGATTCCAGGAATTCTCTAATATTGGTGAATTCCAGCCTGGCGAACTGCGTATTCTGTTGTTGGACTGCTTCTGCGATAGAGTTTGCTGCTGCCATGGCTTCCACTGGATTGGTGGAGGAATAGCTCAAGGTTAGAATTTCCGTATCTCTTTTGGATTCGACCTTCATGGTGCCGCGAATAGATGAAACCGGATTGGAACTCTGGCGAATGGGGAAGGCGTCTGAGTCCTTATACTTTTGCATAATCTGCCAAGCTAGAGCTGCCACAGGTGTGCTTTTAATGATTTCGATCTGGTTGTTGATGGATGTAGTGCCTATTCCGGGTGTCGCCACCAGCATCAGTTCATTTTTCTCTTTGGTGTTTTCTAGCAAAATTTTTGCAGCGGTTGCATATATTTTGGGTGATTTGGCTGTGTAGAATATGGTAAAGCCCAGGACCAGGATAAAGATCACGACAACCAGGTAACGGTATTGATTAATAATCCGTAAATAGTCCGATAACCGGATCTCGTCTTCTCGGCGTATGGGTTGGTTTTGATTATCCATTTATCATTCCATCCTTTATAAACGGGCTATAAGTCCATATACAGTCAATGCGATGGCTGCTTTGGACAAAAAGTCGGTTACCCTTGAAAATGCATAAAATATAGTGCCTGATACGATTACGGTATCGCCGGGCTGAAGGATGGGTATCATCTTTTCATCCCCGGTCTCAAGGTATTTCTTCATATTGATCCAGATTACTCTTTCACCGTTTTCGGTGGGACGCACTATTCTGATTTTAGTCAGCTTGGCATCTTCACTTGGTCCGCCGGCGAGGGATAACAGCGTCAAAAGATCAGTATCATCCGGAACAATGTATAATCCGGGATTTGAGACCTGACCCCAGATGTAGGTATTGATTTTGAGCTTGCTTGCACTGCTTTGTGAACCTTCGTAGGTATAAGCGGAAGCATTGTTCGTCGGCATGAAAGTTGTTTGGTTTTGGGCGGTTAAGCCCAGGCTGATAATCATCAGCAGCATCAGCAGTATTACCTTTTTCACTGTATCCCCTTTCCTGTTTTATGTTATTATATTACGAAAATAAATTCAGTCAAGATATTTTATCCAATCCGGCTTCCTGCATGCTTACCCATCCCGCAGCCGCAGCCTCTCTCCCGGACTTTTCCCGGGAGGCAGCGGGGAAACAGCGGGACAATCAAGCAAGCAGGATGACTGTATTGTCTCATTGATATGGAAATCTCCCTTTGCTTACGTGCGGCTACCCACGTTTATCAATCGCTCCTGCGACTCAGAACCGATTTCCATGAGAAGTTCGGAATCATAGTCAAAGGCATCCACCCGCCAATAGATATAGCCTCCTGTGTATCCGGACAGTAGGTTGGCAGGTAAACTTACCTTAAAAAAATCTCCCTCAAAGGAGACTTGAATGTCTCTATGCCATAACTTATCGTGGTTGGCATCAAAAACCAGAACCCGAAATTTGGTGACAAAACCGCTCTTTTGCCAGCACAGAGAAAGATTGAGCGAGTCATTATATGCTCCCGGGTCAGGATAGGTCAAAATCTGTTTGCTGATAAGTTTATAGGTTACTGTGTCCGATACTGCTGAATTACCATTGTCATCGACTACTTCTATATAATAGGAATAGCGACGGTTTGTTTCAAGAGAGTTATTGCTATCCACATAGAAATCGTTTTCGTAGCTGATGGAATCGACGATTATAGGATTGGTATCAAATTCGTCATACCGGAAAATCTTGATATAATCCAAATCGGTATCAAGTAAATGCTGCCAGGAAACCCTAAGCCAATCTCCATCCGGCACAGCGTCAATGCCATTGTTATCATCATCGGGAGTAAAAGGAACATCATTTAAAAGATAAGTATTATCACCCAAATCACCCAGATGAGGAACCATTATAGGATCTGTGGGGGGTGTGTTGTCCACAGTAATTTTATCCTTTCCCGAACACCCAGAAAGAGCTATTAAGCCTGCCAGACAGAAGATTATGATATAACGCATACCTAACTCCTCGGAGAAATCAGAAATTAAACCGGAGTCCGACCCGGTTGGTTAAGCCCAGAGTGTTGCTGACTGCAGCATAATCGACAAAAATACCGTAGACTTTTACAGATGCACCGGCGGTGAAATTCTTGCCATAATAACCCAGTCGGAGATTTGCCTGAGAATTATAGTTCCAGTCCAATCCAAAATGACTGGTAATTGAATATACATAATCAGCATCATAAGCCAGAGTAACGGTGGACTTTAGTTTCTCCAATGGTTGCTCGACCGCGACTCCCAGCTTTGTATTGAACAAAATCTCGTCTTTGTGAAAATTATCTGTCTCACCCCAGGTAATTTCTGTGCCGGCTATATCCTGGAAGTTAGCTCCAAACTTGATGCTGCCCAGGTCTTCCACGTCAAAAATTGTAGCCAGGTCGCTTTTCATTAAGAATGAGAGGTCAAATCCGGTGCCGGTTCCGCTGTTGTCGTCAATCTGCCTTTTAATATATTTAATATTGGCTCCCATATAAACATCAAAAGGAATCGCAAAGAAAAGCCAACCCATATTGATATCGTAATGCAGATGCTTGGCAAAAGCGAATTGAAAGAGGTCGTCCGTGCTTTTGAAGTAATCATCCGTCACTCCAGGCAAATGATAGAGGCTGTTATTGATTCTTTCATCCACATTGTGCCCAATCAGATATGATTCGCTGAAATGCGGGATGTCATCAATCGTAAGCCGGGTAAGATTCAATCCGATAGTGACTTCATTAGGCAGGGGCTGACAGAAAGAGATATTGTCATAAGAGGCAATACCATCATATAAGAAAGCGTGCATTACAGTAATATCAGTAGCTCTGAGCTGAGCGATACCGGAAGCGTTCCAATAGATTGCGTTACCGTCATCAGCCAAAGCAGCAAAAGCTCCTCCCATACCAAGCGGACGGACTCCGCTGCCAATCATCATAAAATCTCCGGCATACCGACCGGCTGACAGAGCAATGGATATAAGCAGCAATCCTAGTACTAACAGAGTTTTTAACTTATTCATAAGTCCTCATTTCAGGATGGCTAGTTTCTGAAGCCTATCAATAGTTTTATTGCCTTTTTTGGCAATCATCCTGTAGAAATAGACTCCATTGGCTAAATAAAAACCTGATTCATCCGTGCAATCCCAAGCATAAACAGTCCTGGGATACTCATGATAACCTACTCCGGTCGGCAGATTCCTAAAGGTTTTAACCAGCCTGCCGGATACTGTAAAAATTTTGATCTGAACTTCATCTGCATCATCAGTTAACACATACGTAAAGCGTGTCCTGCCTGCATTTTTGGGATCCTGGGTTTTACCAAGAACCGGATTGGGGTAATTGGCGAGTCGAATAACATCAAATTCGTCATTAACAGTAAACTGGATATCCCGGGAATTGAAATTACCATTTACGTCACGACAGTCAACTACCAGCGTGTATAATCCTTTTTGGAGATTGAGCTGATACTTGATGGGGATTCTGTTGATGTCCTGCGGATTAACTGTTTTGACCCATTGATCTTCAGGAATCAAAACACCATCCAGAAAGAGCTTGATGGAATTGTCAATCACATCTATGCCATTGGCATCACTGAGCAATAGTGAGATGGTTCCGGTTCCGGAGACATATCCGCCGACCGTAAATTCCTGATCTTGAACATTTACATCGATGGAAGGTCGGATTCTATCCTTGTTGCGAAACAAAGAATAAATTCCGGTTCGAGATACTTCAAACACTACTTTATTATCTACGACAGAGATATTGCCACCCTGAAGAAGCCATTTTTTGTATTCAGGGTTCCACCTGTAAATCATGTATGAATTTTCATTCTCATATTGATGGGTGTATTCGTCATTGTCATTATAATAGAAGGTGAGTTTAAACTTATTACCGCTGATTAGGACTCCGGTAGAATCTACAAGGGTCGAATCTAGCGTAGTTATCTCATAGGGTGTTGAGTTAACACCTGACCTGAGGACAAGGTTTGACACATCTGGCTGTGCATTTGGTGTAACGGGATCCAATGCTTTGATATAGAATATTGAACTGCTTGGAGGCGCAACCAGATTCGCAGGTATTTCACAAGTAAGGTTTGTATCCAGACTGCTTAGTATTCCGCCTGTATTGGTTACAAATTGATAGTTCATGGGAAGCACGAGTGTCAGATAATTGTTTGATTCGAAATAGCTCCATTCCGGAAATTCAGCAGGTATATTGACTCTAACCTGAAATGCAACCTCGTTATTATAGAGTGTATCGATCAGAACATATTCCCATCGGCTTTCATTTATATTAAGAGGCAGAAAGCGTCTTTCATGCAGGGTATCAGGATCCACCCCAGCCTGGTATGCGAGGAGCTGCAAGTTTGTCTCAACTGATTCAGAATTACCCACATTTCTGATAAGAGCCATAATCCCTAGACGGTCATGTTCAGGAACAAACTTTATATCTTCAACTAAAAGTTCCGGTCCAGCTACAACATATGAGTTCTGAAGCGACTCAGTCGTTTCTTTCGTATTATGGACGGCAATGTATTTGTAAAAAACTTCTTTTCCGGTAGTCTTGGGTGGGACTGCGTAAGCAGATTTGTAAACCGTAGTGTCAGAGGCTGTTCTGATCATTGGGATACTTATTGTTATTGGATTTTCGGATAAAGTGTCGATCCTAACCTTACAAATCAGACTTGAGAAGCTGTCGATTCCAGAAATCCGGACTTTGAAATAAACAGAATCCCTCCAATCTGGAAGCACAGGAACTGTTCCGAGATTTGCCAGCAACCCTCTCCCTACTGATATATCATTAAACCCACAAAACTCACCATTTGAAGAATAACCAGACACATATACTTTTCTCTGGTATTGGGCATCAGCTTCTCCTGGTAATGTGTAGTTAAAGTTGTATGATCCATTCAGGACAACATTCTGATTGGGAGGGTTTTCCGTAGTTTCCGATGTTTTTAAAATATAAGTCCGGGCAGCAACTGCTGCTGAAGGAAAAGATGCTGTAAGTCTGAGTGTGTCTCCTACAGCATAATTGGAATTATTCGGTCTAACGCTAACATTGGGAGTTGGTTTTATGACGCGGATGTTTGGATCCCCCAACAAAGCGCAACCCTGTGTCAAAGCTAATTGAGCAGCAATAGAAGTAGTGGCGACATAGAATTTTGCCTTGGTGTAACTAATTGCTTCACCCAGTGAATTGAAGTTGTGTTCGAATAGAGCTTCATTGAGAGCAATTCCAAAATCCAAGTCGTTGTATAAATAACCAAGACCTGTAAAACCGATTGTTGCTATAGCACCCTTTTCCGGCTCAAGAATTAAAGCTTCGCTGATTGAGGCTGCTCCATCAGTATCAAACGCTGAACAATAACAGGCAAGACTGGTTACAATCGGGTAATTATCATTGTTAAGTGATGTTATGTTGTCAAAGTTAAAGAGATTGTAGTCTGCCCATATTCGACCACCACCGTGACCCATAAATTGTAGATAGACAGCCCCCTCATTAATCTTACTGATGAGGGATGGGGTTAATCCATAAAAGTCTTGGCTTACAGTCTGAGTATTTGTATACACTCTCGATGCTCTGTAATATTTGGGAATTTTGTTATTGCGAATTACTTCGGATTGTTGTGAAAAGATATCGTCTGTATCTGAGGATTTTCCTCCGGTTGACAAAATCACATGGCTGTGCCATAGATCGTCAAAATTTGGTTCTTCCAGATAATGCCTGGTTTTCTCAGCTACTATTGGCAATTGTTCTTTCTTCCAGATATTGATCCGAGATATAGAGATATCAGGAATTGGATCAGAACCGACCAGACATCCATACCAGTTATCAGCTGCAGTAGCTCCATGCTGATATGTCCAAATCTTTTTTACCGGGATTATGTTATACTTACGAGAGTTGCTGTTGTCTCTTTCATCATCAGTTCCGTCGCCCAATAAAAGGACACTCTTTAATTGAGGATCCTGCCAGTTATTGTAAGCATAGGCAAGAAAGTCTTTGATAGATTGAGCAGATCTAATGCCATTATTATACTCATCAAAAATATCCTGCACGTCAATAATCTTAACAGTATATCCCAGGTTTTCCCATTGCTGCTTGTATAATAAGGTTCCATCTTCCTGTATAAACTGACGGGCAGTAATAATAAGGCAATCTGCCGAATTATCCCGATTATGCAGGTATGATGGTATGTTTGCAATAATGTCCTTAGGTAATTTTTTATTGTTTTCTGTTACTGCATAGTATTTAACGTCCTGTGATACTACGCTATCCTGAAAAGTGACTGTCCATGGCTGTCCGCCACTTTGGGTAAAAGGTTCGATTTGCATATTATTAAAAACGCTGGAACCAATTTTATACAGAGAAACCTGATTGGTTGTGAAACCCTGTAATTGAAATTGATACAAGCCATAGGGGCGGAATGATGGTTTTGTGAATTTGATGTAGTCCTGACTTGTCTTATATTCTCTCCAATAAGTCAGGTCAATATAATCCAGCATAATCTGTTCCCGATTACCCATAGGTGTTTCACCACTCAAACTTATGTAGTAGTAATTGGTTCCATGATTTAAATAGGAATTCGGTAAAGGTTCTTCATTGGTAAAAATGCACTCGGTTTGATCACGCCACTCTTTTGTATTGATAAGAGATTGGTTGAGCCGAATTGTAGCTTTGTGGTCATATTGATTAATGGTTAGATTGTCCATATAAGTCAGACCATAAAGAGCAGCCTTGGTGGAGAACGTTCTTATCGTAGTATCTTTGGGATACTGTAATTCAAAAGGAATAATCTCGAGATTGGGTGCCGTAATCTTCTTCCAAAACCAGACATCCTCCCTATAAAAATTACTATTCAATGACCAACTGCGACCCAGTTTTTCAGGAACATTCTGGCTTTCAAGATGGACTGTTGATTGAAACATATCTGGGACAATATAATATGTCGGATTGGAAACCACCAATCCGCCATTTTCAACAGCCATCCTTGCTCCCCAGTGAGTTGTCAAAGATAGAGTGTAGGTGTTTTCGTCTGTATAATCATCCTGATAATGAGTTTCACCATAATTCCTATCACCATAGAATTCGAAAAAATCATTTTGATTGAATCCACCGTCTTCTTCACCGTTAAAGTGAATTGCTACGGGTCCATTTTTGTCTCTTAATTCTAAAAATCTGGGGTCAACATTATCGATATCCCAGTCAAACATTATACCCAGTGAATCAGCTAAGTTCTGCATCTTATCTTTCAGATAACTGTAAGTGATCTTATAAATACCTTCCTGATTGATGATAAGCTGCAGTTCATTAACAGTTGTAGATAAGTCCCTCGGCATGTTTATTGTTTGATCAGCAAGCTCTTTGTTCTTTCTCCAATTGTAAGAAGTCTTGTTGTTAAGGAAAAAGCTGTCCCCGACTTCATCAATGTAATTACTTGATGATTTTACCATACTGGTATGACGTTTGTTTCCAGAAATGCTGATAGTCAGGATAGCTTCTTTAGTTACCAGCAGTTCTTTTTTATTAGCATTATATTGGAATGGAAATATCATTATCGGAATCATCTTTCGATTACCAATGAATGCTTCATCACCCTTTTGGCAAAATTCTGACGGATAAAATGAGCTTCGAGAATATGCATTAACATCTTGATAAAATTCTCTGTCAACAGCTCCATCATGAACTACATTTTTCTCTGTTGGCATGATATTAATTCCACTCAAAGTTTCTGTTGATCTACTTTCCAGTGTTATGCTGATGTCTCCGTCAACAGGAATTCCCAAAGCTTCAGAAAAGGATTTTAATAATGGATAACCTTCTTGGGCTAAGTAAGAGCCTTCAGGGCAGCTTATAACCTTCCAATTCCGATTGTTTTTTTCGACATCATTCAATTTCCAGTCAGGAAGAATAAATCGTATTTTGATGTAATCCTCTGTTTCTTCTAAAAGCTGGATAGATTTTGAACAAAGGACAAATGCTAGATTTACTAAAATGACTAGTATTAGTATATGTTTTAGGGATAAAGACATGAGCAACCTCTTATTTAGAGTTAAAACTTGTTTTCCCGAAGGCCAATATCTCTTCTATAATGCATCCCTTCGAAAAAGACTTTGTTCAGATCATGATAAACTTTGTTTCTTGCTTCATTCTTAGACAATCCTACTGAAGTGATAGCCATAATGCGTCCTCCTCCTGCCAGCAGTTCGTTGTTTTGAAAATGAACAGCTCCATAAAATGCAAATGAATCCATGTGTGCTGAAAATGTAATTGGAGTTATAAAATTGGAGTTTTTGGGGTAGTCTCTGCTAACTGCGTAAACACAGACTGCAGATTTATTCATCCATTTTAGGTCTAAATCAGCAACCGTGCCGCCAATTATTGAATTGCAGATATCTACAAAATCAGTTTCCAGCAAAGGCAGGATTGTCTGGCATTCTGGATCACCAAGTCTGCAATTAAATTCAATCACTTTAGGACCACTAGCTGTAATCATCAATCCAATATACAATATGCCTTGAAATGGGCAGCCTGATTCTCCCATAGCCTTGATTGTGGGACCCACTATTAAATTCTCAATGTCATGCCTGTAAATCTCGGCTTCAGGAACTGGAGCATATGCTCCCATGCCGCCAGTATTGGGACCCTGATCACCATCAAATAGTTGTTTATGATCTTGAGAAAAAATGGTTGTTTTGAAATTTACACCATCGGTAATAGCGAACAAGGAAGTTTCCCAACCAGATAAATATTCTTCAATCAGTATTCTATTTCCAGATTCACCTAATGAACCTTTTTGCAACAAGTCTGAAATCACTCTGACTGAATCATCTTTAGTGTTTGATATAAAAACACCCTTGCCTGCAGCTAGTCCATCTGCTTTAATTACTATAGGGTGATTCCATTTTTCCAGAGAGGATACTGCATCATCAAAATCAGTATATGATTCGAATCTGGCTGTTGGGATATTGTTTTGCATCATCAGCTGTTTTGCAAAGAACTTACTGCTTTCAATCCGTGTAGCTGATTTTGATGGTCCTACGACATGGATATTGTGAGCCCGTAAATGATCAGCCAACCCTTCTGATAAAGGCTTTTCCGGTCCGATGAATACAAGATCGACACTTTCAATAATGCAATAATCCTCAATATCTTCAAAGCTTTCCAATTCAACAGTCTCAAATTCTCTTGCTATACCTGGATTGCCTGGCGAAACTATAACGTAAGGTTGATATAGACTACGACGAAAAGCTTCAGCTATTGAATGTTCTCTTGCTCCGCTTCCGATTACCAATATCTTCATAGATTTCTCCTTAGCTGCTCTATTAATAAGAGAATTATATATTCTGACGCCTTGAATCTGATTGATTCGCGGTCACCATTAAAAACGGTTCTGTAAGAATAATTGTCTGCTTTACCTGAAATTCCGAAACATACGGTGCCAACAGGTTTTTCTGAACTACCGCCATCGGGACCGGCAATTCCGGTTGTTGATATACCCCAGTCTGAATCAGTCAATTTCCTGACGCCTTCTGCCATTTCCAGAGCAGTCTCTTCACTTACTGCGCCGAATTGCTGCAAGGTGTTATCTTTTACTCCCAGCAGGGAAATCTTGACTTCGTTGCTATAACTGACCATTCCGCCTTTGAAATATGCACTGGATCCTGCATTGTCTGTAATCAGTTTTTGTACCAATCCGCCAGTGCATGATTCCGCCGCAGACAGTGTCATGCCTTTTTCCGGCAGCAAGTTGTGCAGAATGCTTTGCGGTGTATCGGAGTCTTCACCCCAGATGTATTGATTTATAAGTTGTTTGACTTTATTAATTGTAACAAGCACCTTTGTCTTATCGCTTCCGTAAACACGTAAATCAACTCTACCGGTTTGCGGAAGCCATGCCAGTTGCACTTCGGGAGGGATTATGTCTTCCGGTAAAATCTCAGCCAAAGCTGATTCAGAAATTCTCCACGTGTGCAGCGTTTTAATGGTAACGGGCTGACTCTTGAAATCGTTTTGTAATATAGTTTTGATGTAGTCTTTATAGAGTCCTTTTAACTCAATAGGAACGCCGGGCAAGGCAAAGAACTTTTTGTTCCCATTCTGGTAATAAAGCCCCGGAGCAGTCCCGAGCCTGTTTATAAATGCTGTAAAATCCTCTGGGACCATTGCCTGGTTGCGATTAATTTCCGGAACCTCGAGTCCTCTGCGCTGGAATATTGTCTGTACGCTTGACCATACGTCCTCTCTGAACTCCAGGACTTTGCTAAAGAAATCAGCTATGACAGCTTTCGTAATATCGTCATTAGTGGGACCAAGTCCTCCACTGGATATGACTACTTCACTGTTTTGCCAGCACGAATCAAGGGCTTCTCTGATTTCTGTTTCATCATCTTTGATTATGATGGTTCTTGTGATGGGCAGACCTATGGCTGCAAGTTCCTGTCCCAGCCAGCTCAGGTTGGTGTTGACTGTCTGACCAAGCAGCAGTTCATTTCCAATGTTAATTACACTGACTCGAATATCCATCTGGGAATCAATAGGATTTGGCAAATATAACCCGTCGCTGGGAAGGCTGGCCGCAGCAGATACAAATTCCGTCTTCCTGTTTGGCATCGTTTGGAATGCATCTGACTGTAACCTTAAGGTCGTCCTTGATTTTTTCCTCGCAGGCTGCGTTTCCGCACCAGTGTGAGCTGGCAAAGCCTCCGTGGATTTCAGGCTGTTCTTCATTTTTGGGTGTAAAGTAGCTGTAGAACTCCTTATTGTCGTTTATCTCTATGGTGTTAGCGTTTCTGAATCCCAGCGCTTTATTGTATATATTGTTCTGGATATCATCCAGGATAACGGGAAGCGTGGCTGCCAGCTCCGCATATCCAATGCCTTGTTTTTCTTTGGGCTCTTTATCCCTTCTACCCAAAAATACACTTTTATTGTCCAAATCTCGGGGACCGATTTCCATCCTGACCGGAATCCCTTTCTTGATCCAATACCAGCTTCTTTCACTGGAGGTCAGGTCTCTGTCGTCGATTTCCAATCTGAGCGGAATACTGTCGTATTGGATATGTTTCAGTTCCTGTTTGATTTCATCTACGAATGCCATTATTTTAGCGCGTTCTTCCTCATTTTTGTATATGGGAATGATTACAGCGTGGGAAGGTGCAATCTTGGGCGGCAGAACAAGCCCGTTGTCGTCACTGTGTGTCATGATCAAAGCGCCTATCAGCCGTGTGGAAACACCCCAGCTTGTGGTCCAGGCATATTGAACTTCGCCGTTTCGATTCTGGAATTTGATGTTGCTCGCTTTGGCGAAATTTTGTCCGAGGAAGTGTGAAGTTCCGCTCTGCAAGGCTTTTTTGTCCTGCATCATAGCTTCGATACAATAAGTGGATATGGCTCCCGGGAATCTTTCGCTTTCAGTTTTTTCACCTTTTATAACAGGTATGGCAAGGTAATTTTCAGCAAAATCTGCATAGACATCCAGCATTTTCAGCGTTTCCTGCATCGCGTCTTCATAGGATTCATGCACGGTATGGCCTTCCTGCCAAAGAAATTCTGCAGTCCGCAGGAACAGCCTGGTCCGCATTTCCCACCGCACAATATTTGCCCATTGGTTTATTAACAGGGGTAAGTCACGATAGGAATTTACCCATCTGGAAAAGGATTCACCGATGATAGTTTCCGATGTGGGACGCACAATATAAGGTTCAGTCAGTTCTCCCGCGACCTTGAGTCCGCCCTTGCCATCATCCTCCAGTTTGGAATGGGTCACCACGGCGCATTCCTTGGCAAAGCCTTCCACGTGTTCCGCTTCTTTTTCAAAGTAGCTCTTAGGTATGAAAATCGGGAAGTAGGCGTTTCTATGACCTGTTTCTCTGAACATGCCGTCCAACACGCGTTGGATATTTTCCCAAATCGCATAGCCCCAGGGTTTGATAACCATGCAACCGCGCACATCGCTGTTTTCTGCCAGGTCTGCAGCTTTGATTACCTGCTGATACCATTCAGCATAATTTTCTTCTCTGGTGGGTTCAATTGCAGTTCTTGCCTGCTTGCTCATGTACATCTCCATATATATTTATACAATTCAATTATTTGTCACGGACTTAATCTGTCAATCTTTCCATTGGGATTGGGATGGGTAAAGATGAAAATTGTAGAATAATTTTTACAATTGCATTAAATTTGGCTCTAACCGACCTGTCAAGAATTTTACTGCTTTTGCTGCAGCGTTCCCTTCTACAAAGACTTTCTACTTTATTCATCGGCAGTTCATAACCGGGTCCAACAGCCGCGACCCTTTTGGCAGAAAATCACTTTTTATCCCGCTTTCTAATCACAAAATACTCTGGCAAAAAACATCCTTTGTGCAGACGAGTTCCATTTCTAAGTCAGGTCTTGCGATACTTTCGTTCATTTGATAAGTTGATTTCCCCCTCAGCTGAGTCTTAATACCCAAAGTATTTCAAAAGTATAACAAAAGCATATCAAATGTATTTCAAATGTATTCTTGAATACATTTAATATACTTTAGTAATACATTAGTATTGCTTTTAATATATATTGGCTTTTGAGATTGAGCTGTAATCGAAATATGATTTTTTCTCGGATTGATAGGTTATTGGTCTGGGCTAATTTGAACTTATTGTGGTGTGGTTGTATTCAGCTAATCTTACTTGGGACAGGATGGGATTTATGGTGTGACGATTTCATCTTCTTTATACAGCTTCAAATTTATGATGTTACCGGTATCGTCATACTGCTTCCATTCGCCATCTTTCTTACCATATAAATAGGAACCTTCAGTTAGTATTTTGCCAGTGGCATCACTGATTGTCCAGATACCGGTTTTGGCATCGTCAAGATAGCAACCCTGATGTAACAGACCATCTGCAGACCATTCTTTCCAACTACCGTTTTTCTTCCCGGCAACATATGTGCCGGTGTGACACGCCTTGCCGTTAGAATCGCTGCAAGACCATTCTCCTTCGCGCACACCATTTATGTATGGACCGGTCTCAGTGTGCCCATCCGGATAATACTCAGACCATTTGCCATGCTTCATGTCGTTGCGCATATTACC
>DAHVPA010000070.1 GCA_027318525.1 Candidatus Cloacimonadota bacterium
GAATCGGTTTTTCGGCAAACTTAAAAAAGCGGGAAGCAAAGACAGTATGATAGGGTTGCTGCAGGAATCCGGCATCGATGATCAGATGCGTCTTTCCGGTATTGTCAGGCTGCGGCTGAAAATCTCTCAGAAAAGCCAATGCCATCTGCCAATGGTCTGTGCTTTCCGAAATCTTCAGGCTAAAAGGCAGTGCCGGATGGGGAAAAGCCTCTTTCAGATTAAATCCGCTGCAGTTCAGATTGGCACATTCCAGCCATTCCTGCGGACCCTGAAAGATGATGACAGCTTCTTTCCTGGCTGTTTCTATCCGGTCTAAAACAGACTTTTCCAACCGCGAATAATAGAACTGGTTGACAAAGACAAAGCGCCGCACATCCGCCGGCAGGTGGATTTCGCTGCTACTGTTGTCAAACAGCTTGTCGGTAAAGCCTTTGGCGTGAACAAAATCCCTATATTGATTAAGGATAGCCAGCATCCGAGCATAATTCTGCCACTGCCATTCCTGGCAAAAGACCTGATTGGATTCAATCCTCTGCAGCAATTCAGCCGGGTCAATCTCTTCCTCAGAAAGCTCTTCAAACAGCTCGAGAAAGTGCTGACCCCAATCTACTAGGTCAGGATATTTTTCGATGTGAAAAGCCGCCTTATCCTCTGTCGTCATGCACTGAAAGAGGCAAACCAGACGTTTCTCATCCTCCAGCCTGACGCGTGAGGAAAAAATCAGCCTTCGCTTAAACTCCTCCATACTCAGCAGAGTCACGTCCAGCGGATTCCTCTTGGTCTGATACGCTTGTTTTGCTTCGTTGCAACTGCGTTCGGTGGGATAAATCAGCCAGGTGCCGGACCTGACCTCTTCCAGAGATGCAAGGATAACGTCCTCATCCAGACGGACATAGCGGAATTGCGGCATAAGCTGCGCCTCTCCCTTTTTTATATTGTCTGCTGACAAATCATATCGCGGCAAATATCTCCAATTCTGTCAACCGAAATCACTTCCATCCTTCTCCGTCTCTCCTTGCTTAATTACCCACCCCGCTCTTTCCCCGCTGCCTCCCGGGAAAAGTCCCGGGAGGCTGGCGGAGGCTGCGGGACGACTAAGCAGGCTGGATAAGAAAAAGCCCCGCCGAAGCAGGGCTAAATCAGTATCTGAGATATCAGGCTTTTATCACTGCGGATTGATTTGAATCTGCTGCATGGGATTGTTGGGAGCAGGCAGCTCGTAATAATCCATGCGGTTGTCTTCCACCTTGATTTTCTGACGCTGCTGGAAATACCAGTTGTTCAGATATTTGTTCTTTTCTTCATCATTGGCTTTTGCCATTACTTTGGACTTCTGTTTATCCCATTCAGCCTGAGTTGCTTTGGCGCGATGAGTGACTTTGGCGATATAGGCGTTATTGGCATCTTCCACGACCGGAGTAAACTGACCTGCATTGCGAGCCAGGATGGAATCATTCAGGGCTTTGACAGTGCCGATTTCAGGGATATAGGCTTCAGCTTTCAAATCATTGATATCGACAATTTTGAGTGAATCGCGTTCTGCCACAGCTATTAAATCTTCCGCTTTGTTCTTTTCATAAAAGTCATGTGCGGCAGCCTTATTGGCGGCAATTTTCTTTTCACGGGCAACGGTCTGGAGGATTGAACTCTTTTCCTTTTCCAGCGGGGAATAATGATAATCCAGGCTGTCTGTAAGCTCGCAGAAATAGATGTCCTTGCTGCGGGTGGTGAGACGGGCAGGAATGAAACCGACAGAATTCTTAAAGGCATCAGCCACAAGTGTTCCGGATTCAGGAATTTCGCGGATGGATTTATCAGTCTCATAAAACTCGGAAGTCTCGGACAAGGTAAGTTTAAGCTCTGCCGCAGTATAAGTAATGCCTTTGTCACCCAGGGTCTTTTCTATCTTCTCGGCATTAGCATTGAACATGTCATTGGCGGCAGGATTGTTTTCCAGATTAATCAGGATATGACGGGCATGGACTTCATCCTGCCCCTGGTCATTCTTGCGTTTGCCAAGAGTCTGGATGATATGCCAGCCAAACTGGCTTTCCACGGGCTGGGAAATGGCGCTGTCCGCCAAAGCGAAAGCTGCATCTTCAAAGGTCTTGACCATTCTGCCGCGGGTAAACCAGCCCAAATCGCCACCCTGCTTGCCGGAACCGGGGTCAGCAGAATGCTGGATTGCCATCTGGGCAAAATCCGCACCGCTCATCAGCGCTTTATAAATGGAATCAGCTTTGGGCTTGGCATAAGGGATACCGCTCAGCTTGATATAGCTGTAGCGCCGGGCGGGATTCTTTTTATAGGTTTCCCGGTTGGTCAGATAATAAGCTTCGGCTTCAGCATCAGTTGCGGTCTGTTCCGGCATTTTGTTGAAATCGAAGACGATGATTCTGGCGCTGGCAGTATCGTTATTCTTAAACCAGGCAGTTCTGACGCTGTCTGGTTTGGCTTTTGCCTTGGATTTGAGGGCGGTAAAGAGTCTGTCATAAATCATGGTTTCACGCACGAGGGTATAGACGCTGGTTTTGAACTTGGGATCCATCTCCAGGGCTTTCTTGAATTTTTCCAGGTCAAACTTGCCGTTGGTCTTGAGAGCCTCTATCACTGTGACTTGCTGTGGAGGGTCTTTGATAACGATGTTATATGCTTCCTGGTCGGAAATGGTCAGACCACGCCGTTTGATTTCCTTATCATATATAGCTCTGCCAATCAGTTCGTTCCAGCAGTTGTCATTGAGCTGTTTCTTGCGGTCGGCACTGAGCTTGCCTTCCCGGGACTGGAAGTAGCTGTAATAGTTATTCAGAATTCCGTTGTATTCAGCGTATGTATAAGCTTTGCCGTCTATCTTGCCGACGATGCCTCCGGGATTGGTCTTGAGACCAAATAAACCCAGGCTGACTGTCAAGATAGCAGCTGCGCATATCAGGATGCGGATTTGCTTCATAATTCTAATCTCCTGCCCTAGCATTGATTATAAGGGCAATCTGCAGAAACGCCTGATTTCGTCAACCTTCTTTTCAGATAAAAAAAGCCCGGCTGATTAGAACCGGGCTTTACAGATGTATTAGAGGACAGGATTACTTGGCGAGCAGCATCTTGTTTGTGATGCTCTTGCCGTTGCTTTCCAGCCTGTAAAGATAGACGCCATTGGCTACGGGATTGCCCTGGCTGTCGGTTCCGTTCCAGTCGATCTTATAGGAACCGGCTTTCACAGAGCCATTCAGCATGGTGCGGATAAGCTGTCCCTTGAGGTTGTAGATATTGAGGGAAGCTGAGCCGTCCTTGGGAACGCTGTAGCTGATGGAAGTGGAACTTCCGAAAGGATTGGGATAATTGGCAGCGGAGAAGATGACCGGTTGCACGGTCGGGTCTTCATTGGCGGTGCCGTTTTGAACTATGCAGTGCAGCATTACTTCACCGGTGGTCAACGCAGCCCATCCGGCGGCAGTCTTGGTATAGCTGTGCCCGTTGGAGTTGGTGTCCAGTCCGATGGTGGAGGCATTGGAGTATTCATAGATAGCAACATAGAAGGTGCCGTCGGCAATGGTGATGTCAGAACCGGTCGGAATGGGAATGTAGTTCCAGCCCTGGACAATCGAGGTTGCTGCATAGGTGAACTGGGTCAGGTGAGTGGTTCCGGGCATGCCGTCAGGACCGTTGTCATCATAGATTCTGAAGATCATGGGTGAAGAACCCACTGTGCTGACATAGACCTTGATGAACTTCAGGGCAGGCTGCTGGGGATGATTGAATTTAACAGCCATCAGGTTGGTGGAACCGACGCTGAAAGCCTGTTCAGAGGTGTTGTCGTCATATCCGAGCTCTACAAAGTTCGGAGGCAGCACATAGACAGACACGAGGTTGGAAGGAAGGGATTCGTTAACGCCATACATGGCAGTCACTTTATACTGATGCAGTCCGCCAGCTACGTTGGTATCTGTGTAGGTAAGGACGGTCGGCAGCACAGAAGCGATTTCCACATCATCCCTGTAGACTTTATAGGATGTCAGCTCGCGGGTCAGATTGCGGTTGTTATCCATCAGGACGACTTCGCCGCGGGCATTGGTAACGTAAGCCTGGATATTCCAGTTGGCATCAACCTGACCGGTGGAAGCATCATACAATGAGCTCCAGGTGCCAGTTCCGACTTTATACATATCGCCATAACCGGCAACTGCGGGTCCGAGGTCATTACCGGCAGGATATTGTCCTGCAGTATGGGGGCACAGGTAACCGACCCAAACAGCCGTTCCGCTGGGAACAGTGTAAGGTGTGGTAAGGGTGACGGTGTTCCAGTCGCCGATAACGGGATTGGTCACAGCCTGGGAATAGACTTCATTTCCGGTAGCGCCAGTGTAGATTTTGATGGTATAAGTAACGCCAGCCTGATTGGGGAAGAACTTCACCTGTGTGATGTTCATGCCGACATAGGGCAGAATGCTGTTGGTGCCGGAAGCGTTCCATTTGGCGGCAACGTGAAGGTCGCCACCGCTGGTCAGACCAATGGCGTCGTTGTTGGCGCCGTCGTCATAATGCAGCCATCCGGGTTGTCCGCCGCCACCCGGCTCCTGCCAGGTAAGTTCGACATTTGCGCCGGTTACTGCAGCCGTCAAATTGCTGGGTTCTGCCACAAAGATATCGTTGTAAATCTTGAAATCATCAATCATGATGCCGGTGCCGTTGGGAGTATCGCCGTCGGATTTGAAATACCAGCGGAACTGGGCAGTCATGCCGGCGTAATCCGTGATGTAACCATCCAGTGAATAGCTTTCCGTCATCGAACTCCAGATGTCCGGAGCATCGGAATAGACATAGTTGTTTGCCGGGGGAGAAGGCTGACCATAGGGATTGCTCATGGCATACCAGGTAACGCCGTTATTTACAGAGATTTCCCAGCCGAAGTAATCCACATCGGGGAAGGTATTGGGGTCTGTGAATGAACCTTTGATCATAAAGTCGGCTCTGATGTCTCCCGAGCTGGGAAGAACAATCGGAGGCGTGACCAGGTAGTTCATCATGTTGGTGTTATAGCTGTTGGATGCATTGGAGCAGATGTAGGCATTGGTGGGTGATGGTGCATCAGCCACAGCACCGATATGCCAAAGGTCTCCGCCCAGCGGAACCAGGCTGGTGTATGTCATCTGACCATCCAGCACTCCGTTGTTGGTATATGTGCCGAGGGCGATATCATCAATCATCACGCCAAACAGACCAGCTTCGTCACCGGTGGAATAAGCAGGGTCGGAAGCAAAGGCAAAGCGAATCTTCACGTTTTGACCGGCATAGGTGGAAAGGTTGAAAGAGGCATTCTGCCAGGTCAGGGCAGAACCGCCCCAGCCGGGAACGCCAACGCCTTCGCCGTGCTCAAAACCGAAGGAGTATGCCGAGGTGCAGTTGTAGGACGGGGTGCCTGTAATTACTGTCCAGGACGTTCCGCCATTGGTGGAAATCCTGATATTGGCAGCATCCCAGCCATTGTATGAACCGGATGTGCCCAGAGCTTCCAAAGCGTATCTGATTTTGAAGGTGAGGGTGGGATTAGTGGTGGGGACTGCAATTTCGGGGGTATACAGCACCAGATACTGGTGATCATAGTAGCCGCCGATATTGGAGCCTGTTGCCAGAGCGGGATCGCCCATCCACCAGACGTCACCCTGAGTGCCGCCGGCGTTGTAAATGTGCCAGTTGTTGGGGGATACAGCCCCATCAATATGTGTCCAGCCTGTGGCGCCGCTTTCAAAGTTTTCGCTGTATGCAACTACTTCATAACGGCTGTTTTTGCCCTGGTCTGCATTCCTGCTGGAAAACATGCCATTGGCAAAGAGGGCTGAAACGACCAAAAGAGAAAGGATAATAATCCAAGTCTTTTTCATGGTTCCTCCTTAATATTTCTCCATTAAAATTAGCGATTCATTTCATATTTGCATATATGAAAATCATTGTTTTTTGTCAAAGATTTTCTTTAGGGAAAAGGGAAAAATAGCGCAGTTCTTCTATCTGTCAGCAGGTTCCGGCTGTTTAGCTATCCCGATTTCTGAGCCTTTGACGGTGGTCTGCCCAGTTTCGGCACAGCATCCTCAATCCAGACTGAGAGTCTGCAGAGAGTCATCAGAGGCAAAGTCTCTGCAGATGCCCCGTTAAGGCACCTCCAAAATTGAAGGAGAAGGAATCCGTTCTCCTGAGGAAAAACTTAACTTATTTGGCAGAGGCAGTTATGGTGAATAAATTCGGGCAGAAAAGATACGGACCTTCATCCGCTAAACTGATTCTGCCTGCAGTGAGGAATCATGAAGCTATGGCAGGAGATTTTCCCCGGAGACAAACCGGTAATTGGAATGGTGCACGTGCAGGCGCTTCCGGGCACTCCCGGCAATCACCTTAACATGAAAGAAATCATCCGGCGCGCCATCTCGGAAGCAGAGCTTTATGCACAATGCGGAATCAACGCCGTTATGCTGGAGAACATGCACGATACGCCATATCTCAACCGCTCCGTAGGACCCGAAATCACAGCCTCAATGACAGCCGTTGCCTGCGCTGTCAGAGCAGCTATCAGCCTGCCGCTGGGCATCCAAATCCTGGCAGGTGCCAATCAGGAAGCTCTGGCGGTCGCTCTGGCTGCCGGATTGCAGTTTATCCGCGCGGAAGGTTTTGTCTTTGGGCATCTTGCCGACGAAGGTTATATGGATAGCTGCGCAGGAGCACTTTTGAGGTATCGAAAAATGCTTGGTGCTGAACACATAGCAATCCTGACCGACATCAAGAAAAAACACTCCTCGCACAGTCTGACTGCTGATGTTTCCATTGCGGAAACTGCCGAAGCAGCAGAGTTCTTTCGCAGCGACGGACTGGTCATAACCGGCTCTGCCACGGGCAAAGCTGCCAGCCAGCAGGAATTGAAAGAAGTCAGAGCAAGCACTTCCCTGCCCCTGATTATCGGTTCCGGAATAACTGCCGACAACCTGAATGAATACTGGTCACTGGCAGACGGATTCATAGTCGGCTCATCCCTCAAGGAAAACGGCATCTGGTCCAACCACATCTCGGAACAGCAGTGCAGGGAACTGATGCAGAAAGCAAATAATTTCAGAGAATAAGTCTAAAGCATAGAACAACACTTTAAAAGGAGCAACACAAACATGGAAGATTATCTGGGAGAAATCAGGCAAGTCACACTCAAACCCATGCGCATGGCGTCAGCACAGAGGATTGGAGCTGAGCCGGAAAATGAGGTAATCGAATTCATCACAAACTGGGCAAATAAGCATGGAATAGACCACAAATCCACTCGCAGCTTTGGTTTTGACATCCCTGTGGCTGATGCGGAAAAACAAAAGGGACATCGCGGTTATGAATACTGGATTGCAATTCCGGAAGGGATTGGACCCGAGCCGGAAACCAAACTGGTTGATTTTACCGGAGGTGAATATATCACACTCAGGATAAATGATCCATTTGTGGATCCGTTTGACCGCATTCCCAAAGGCTGGCAACACCTGGTAGCACACATCCGCAGTCAAAACCTGATGGCTGATTTCTGCACCGTCGGCAGTTGCCTGGAGGAAGTTGTTACGGAAAATGGCGTCACCTGCATGGATATCCTGATCAGATTAAAAAAATAAGCTGCAGGAAATCACCTGCTGGCTTTGTTATACATATACAGGCATTTAAAATTACATGGAGGAATCAATGAAACATATCCTGACTATCGTAATCCTGACAGTCATGCTTTGTGCCTTTACTGCGTTGACAGCTCAAAAAAGCATCTCCGATGACAATAGCGGCAAACCCATCATAAGCAGCCAAAGCTCCGTCAGCACCAGCCGCTCTGATGACAGCCAACCTGTTTCTGACAAAGAATTGGAAAGAGCTTACCCCGGATACCTGTGTGACGTAAACACGGGACTATTGGGTAAAAACAAGAAAGGTGACAACATGCGCAAAAATCCCGGAAAACACACCGCAAAATTCATGCTGCAGGAGAAAGGTTCCGGGTTTGGCGTCTATCTTCGCCTCAAAAAAGGCGATTATAAATTCTTCAAGCTGGATACGGCAGGCAGCCTGATGGCGCAGGACATCCTTTCCACCACCACCAAGAAAGATAACATCTATGTGCTGGTCAAAGGCAAGATAGGTCCAGAGGGAGTGATTGCCACCGAATGGATCAAAGAAGTCAAAAAAGGCAAAGATAAACCCAAAGACTTGAAAGCAAACGACAAATCCAAAGATAAGAAAGAAAAAGACAAGCCCGGAAAAGGCAACGGCAAGAAATAACTGCATTGCACCTATTCATCAGGCAGGAATCTTTCCTGCCTTTTTTTGTTACCGGATAACATAATCTGATTGACAAACCAGCTTGATGTAACCATCCTGCCTCCGAATCTGATACTACACTTCCCGATGGAAATTGATAATATGGAAATAGCAAAATTGAATAAAATACTGGTTGCCCTGATGTTACTTATGATAACATGCATTGTAGCAGGGAATGAACCTGCCCCCGATGCAGACGGGACTGCCGCCTGCAAATCACTTTACGTTTACAATGACTACTATCTGGTCATCAGCAAATCTGCTTTCCGGGTCAGCCTTTTACGGGATTCCACTCTGGTTAGCTCTTTCCCCTGCAGCGTCAGAGAATATCCCGAAGATAAGCAGAGTGAAGGGGACAACAGAACACCCGAA
>DAHVPA010000071.1 GCA_027318525.1 Candidatus Cloacimonadota bacterium
GATGTAAGAGCTGATAGAGGAAAAAATTGGTTGGCTGAGGCAGGGGTCTGTTACGGAAGCGGGGACTTATGTTAAAACGAAGCTGAGAGAAGGCTCAGCGGTTCATCAGCAGCTTTTCCCAGGTTTGGAAGGAATCGGAAGCCCGGAGCACATCGTAAAATTCAAAATCATTGCGGACTTGTTCCAGCAGGGTGCGGTTGATTTCAAACTTGGGTATCATCAACTGGACAAAGGATTTGAAGACTTCATCACCGGATTGGGAGACGACGATGGTCTCTACATTGGAGGAAAGGATGTTGGAAAAGCGTGCATTGGCTGTGGCAACGGAAATCAGTCTGCTTTTCTGCAGGGAGAGGGAATCAGTCAAAGCAGCTTCCCGGATGAACTTTTTCATCATATCATTGACATAGGATTGGACGGCGGGAGACATCTTGAGCAAGGCATCAGCTTTGGCGGCATCGCGGGAAGCAATGATGCTGAGTCCGGTCCCGATACCGTAGGAATTGATGTGGAGATAGCTGGGCTGGGTATTCCACCAGACGGGTGCGTAGGGATGGGGAGAGGTGTCCTGAGCCAGGGATTTGTTTCTGCTGCATCCTGACATCAAAATCAGGGCGCATAATGCCGCTACTGTCAACATCAATATCTGCCGCTTCATCCAAACCTCCCACATTTTGGTAGCGAGATTATATTTTCAAATTGAGTCGGTTTATGTCAAGATTTTATTAATCACTTCCGGGAAAGGGTTCTGCTTACCTGTCATACAGTTTTTGCTTGTTGATATGCTCGGCATAGGTTTTGGAAAAGACATTGCGCCCTTCAAAATCGGCAAAGAAATAGAGGTATTCAGTAATTTCCGGATAATACACAGCCTGCAGGGAAGATGCGCTGGGATTGCAAATCGGGTTGGGCGGAAGTCCGCTGATTTTATATGTATTGTAGGGAGTGTCTATTTGCAGGTCGTCATAGGAGAGCTGCTTTTTGAATATTCCCTGGCGCTCGAGCGTGTAATCAATCGTGGGGCAGCTTTCCAGCTTCATTTTCTTTTTCAACCTGTTTAGAAAGACGCCTGCTATCAGAGGTTTTTCTTCTTCCTTGACCGCTTCCTGCTCCACAATCGAAGCAAGTATCAGGTTGCGGTAAAACTCCTTTTGGTCATCAATCTCAAGATCGGCAGCTTTGATGCGCTGAAAGAACTGTCTGGTCATCAGAGCAAAGATTTGTTCATGCTCGAGGTCAATATCAAAGGCATAAGTTTCCGGATAAAGAAAGCCTTCCAGACTCATCGCATCAAAACCGGTAAGCTTCTTTACCAACTGGGGATTGGTTGCAGCAGCAAAGAGTGAATCATAGGAGCCGATACCGATTTTTTCCATTTCCCTGATGGTTCTGTAGAGTGAAAACCCTTCCGGAATGGTCAGATGAATCAGGGTGGAACGCCCTTCCTTGATGCGGTTGATGGTCTGGATGAGATTGACGTTGCCGCCAAAGACATATCTGCCGGCTTTCAGCTTTTTATCGCTTTTGGTCAGCCTTGCCAGGACATTGAACCAGATGGAGCTGCGGATGACCTTGCCTGATTTCAGTTCCCGTGCGATGGCTCGGGTGGATTGACCGGGTCTGATTCTGACGATTACTTCAGAAGTTTTGACAGGGATGAAGAGATTGTAAGCCGAGATGCCTACTCCGAGTAGTAAAATCAGGCAGATAATAATCACCAGCCTGGTCAGCAGACGGCTTTTGGGCTTGGGTGATTCAACTGGTGCTTCGGTGATTACATCAGGTTGTGGTTGGTCCATTGGTATTCCTTTCCAGATAACGTTTTAAGATAAGGCAGGCTGCCATTGCATCAATGACAGTTCTTGATTTTTTCCAGTCATAGCCCATTTCCTTGAGCAGGTCATTGGCATCGGAAGTGGTGTATCTTTCGTCAATGCCTGATACGGGGACACTGAGCCGGTCTTGCAGGATGGTAAGGATTTCTCTGGTTTCGATGGTTTTGGGAGTTTCATTGCCTTCCACACCCCAAGGGATGCCAAGGATGACCTCTCCCACCTGCTTTTCCCTGATAATCTCATTCAGTTTCAGGATAAGCTGTTCAATTCCGCTGTTGGGAATGGTCTCATAAGGTTTGGCAAAGATGCGCATGGGGTCGGAAAGTGCCAATCCGATTCTCTTTTCGCCATAATCGACTGCCAGGATGCGTGATTCCATCAGATATTGGATTCGTCCCGCCAGACGGCTATATACCAGAGGTTGTTGATGGGCTTGAGATAAAATCTAGCCACTCCATTGGAGCCGATGGAGCTGTTGCTTGAGGTATAAAGCAGTTGCAGGTCAAACAGACAAGGTATCACCACCCACGCTTCGTGTCCGGACTCGGGGTCTGATTGCCACTGTTCCTGAGGGGGGATTTGCAGCCTCAGATTGATTTGGTCGGGGGGTGGGTATGAGCCGTCGCTGGAGCCTTCTGTAAAGAGGTTTCTGTGATATTCCACTTCCTGTTCATATCCCCACCAGCTGTCTTTCAGACCATCATTATTCCAGTCTATGCCGATACTGCTGACTTCCGAGGAGAGCAATTCAAACCGGTAATCGCTTGCCAGACAACGCGTAAACAACTGCAGATTTTTCTGGGTGTAAGCCTGCTCGAGAGATTGCAAGACAGAGGCAGGACTGTCATTTACGACATTGACGATATCGCTGTCCTGCATTCTGGGATGAAAGGGATTGGTGCAGGCGCTGGTCAAAAACAGACAGATGCAGAGAAGGATGGTAATTCTACACAGCATTTTCATATTTCAGCTTGCCCCAGGTGGGTTGCATAACTGAGGAATCCGACCTGTAATCATACCACTTGATTATTCTCCAGAAGCCGTTGTCCTGCAACATCTGGATTTCAGCTTTTCCGGTATAACCGGTGGTCGAGGAATCGGCATTGGTAACCGTTATAGCGTATTTTCTATATAGTTTGACCGGGCTGGATGAAAGGTCATCTGCCTGCCCTGTAATGCTTTCCAGAGCGATGTTTATGGCAGAGGTCTGGTTATGCAGATTGTAGAGCATGTCACGTTCATTGTTTCTGCTCCACATGGTGGTAATATTGTAGTCATTAACATCCTGGGGTGCAAAGTAAAACCTGAAATCCGGCATAAACAGATCACTGTATTTAGGCAGGTTGCGCTCATCTTCATATCCATATTCCAGATTCTGCAGGGCAAGCTGCCATGTGGTGTAAAAGCTGTTCCACAGTGGAGGCTTGTCCGGTTCTTCAGCTTCCCGCACGGAAAAGATATCGCATCCGCAAAGGAAGACAAGCAGCAAAATCGGAATATATTTTTTCATATTCTCAGTTTTCCCGCATGGGAGATAGATGTCAATAAAAATGCATTTCCAACTGATGCATTGGCTGAACCTCTCAGCTGTTTTATCTCTTGACGGTTTGAGCAACAGTATTGTGATGTATTTAATGTTGAAACTAATTGAAGATAGGAAACCTACAGCCCGGGTCATTCTGGGTGGAGGCGCAGCCCTAGGGTTGGCTGAAATCGGAGTGCTGGAAGTGCTGGAGGAATCCTTTGACATCACGGGAATCATCGGAACCAGCATCGGTTCTGTGATTGGGGGTCTGTATGCCTGCGGATACACCCCGCGTGAACTTTTACGCACAGCTGTTCAGGTCAATACGCGCAGTTTGCTCAGTCCCATCAATATCGACAGAAGCCTGAGCGGCATTTTTGATGGAAAGAAGGTGCTCCGTCTCTTTGAAGAATGGACCGGCGGCATCGATATTGAAGACTGCCGGATTCCTTTTCTGGCAGTCAGTTATGACCTGGTGGGAATGAATACTGTCATCCTGGACCACGGTTCTCTGGCAAAGGCTATGCGCGCCTCATCATCTGTTCCTTATATCTTTGCTCCTTTCAAAAAGGGCAGATATGCTTTAGTGGATGGAGGGGTGGAATATCCTCTGCCGCTGGGTCTGGAAGGCAACCTGCCGGGTGAGCTGACCATCGCGGTTAATGTCCTGCCTGTCAGGATACGCAAACCGGAGCTGCTCCAAACCGGAACCTCTGCTTCCAAAGCCAAAAAAATGCATATCAATGAAGTTTTTCTCAATAGCGTCATCCAAAATCAGGCTTATCTGGCGATGCATTCCATCATCAACCATCATCCCGATCTGGTCATCGATGCCTGGTATCCCGAAGGCACCGTATTTGGTTTTGATAAAGCGGAGACCTTTTATGGATGGGGGATTGCCAAAGCCAGGGAAGCTCTTGCCAGTTTTGAACAGCCCAATTATCTGAAAAAGCTGCTCCGCACCTATAAACAGCTTGCCTCCAAGCTTTATTCCGGACAGGGATTGTGACCTCATGCGCAAAGGATTGAGCCCTTCCCGTCAAGCAAATAATATGGACAATCGCAGCCTCGGATTTGTAGCATCCCGTTTTCTGACCTCTGGTAAAGGAAAAATCAATGGCAGGCACTGGCTTACATTTTGCGGAATCTGCCTTGGAGTCTTTGCTCTGCTCACTGTCAGCAGCGTCATGAACGGATTTGACCAGGATATGCGTCAGCGCGTAATCGGGACAAGGGCTGAGCTCAGGTTGGAAAGCCGCACCAAAGCTCCCCTTCAGCAGCAGGACAAACTGCTGCCTGCCCTGCTCAAACAGCCTGCCATCAAAGCCGCTTCACCTGTGGTCAGAAACGAACTCGTTCTGGTCAATTCCCGGGGCATGGCTGCCACAGTCTGCTTTGGGATTGATTTGACAGCGCACCGAAAGGTCAGTCCCGTTCTTTTGCCGTTTAGCGCTGAAATGCGTCACAAATCAGACAGTCAGTGGATTCAGGGGATTGTCAGCGGCAACCCGGATGCGTCAGCTCTGGAAACCGGAGGCATAATTCTCGGCTCTGAGCTGGCTCTCAGTCTGCAAGCAGCGGTGGGTGATACCCTGCAGTTACTTTCTCCTCTGGGAACCGTTCCCACTCCTTTCGGGATGCTGCCGCGCACTCTGCCGGTCCGGGTGGAAGGCATCTTTATTGCCGGCATGCCTGAATACGACAGACTTTATTCCTATATCAGTTTGGAGTCAGCCCGTTTTTTCAGTGGTTATACGGATGAAATTGATTACATTGACCTCAAATCCAACGATTTCCGGCGGCTGTTTTCGATTACCCGCAGCTTGCAGAAAGCTTTTCCAGGCTACAAGGTGGAGAACTGGAGCGCTTATGACTCCAGCTTATACAATGCCATGCACTTTGAAAAATACCTCATGCTGGTGATTTTGGGACTGATGTTTGTCATCGCTTCTTTCAATATGAGCGGAAACATCTTCCGCACCGTGGTGCTAAAGCGCCGCTCTATCGGCATCCTCAAGACGCTGGGCTACACAGACCGGGAAGTGGTCGGTTTGTTTTTCCGTCAGGGGCTGGCAATTGCTGTGACGGGTATCTGCGTCGGTATCCTGTTGGCTTTGGCATTGCTGTCAATCCAGTCTGCCACGGGTTTTATCCAGCTTCCGGTCGGCAATATGCCCAATCTGATTTTGCCTGTATATCTCAAGTTGCAGGATTTTATCCTGATTCCTCTGGTCGCACTTTTGATTACGACGCTCAGCATCTGGCTGCCCTCCCGCAAAGCTGCTGCAGTCGAACCTGTCAGCCTCATCAGGGAAGTGGTCTGAGCCGCCATCAATAAAGCAATACAGAGCTTTTCCCGAAGTCACATCCTGCAGTTTGTCAGCTCTGTTTTCATTCATTCTTTGACAAAATTGTGCGTTGTATAATTGTATAGCTTTATGAAATAAACCTGATGCAGGGAGGTCTGATGCCTATCCACAAAGAGATTTTCAACCTGGCTATCCAGAACGAGATAATGTCCCAAAACCTCTATTCTGCCCTGGCTAAAAGCTTTGCCAGCAATCCCGATATCAGCAAAGTCTTGGCAGGACTCGTCCCGCTTGAGAAAATCCATGAGGAAAAGTTGCGCAAGGCGTTTCAGAAGGAGTTTCCCGGCGTCACACCCGAAGTTGACATCAAGCTCAGTCATCTGATTAAACCGGAAGATATCGACGACCCTCTGGCAGCGCTGGATTTTGCCATCTCCCGCGAAATTGTGGCAGCCGAAATCTATGCCAAAATGGCTGCTTCCTCCACTGATTCCGAGCTCATGGAGTTTCTGCGCGGACTCTCTGCTGAAGAGGAAAACCACCGCGTTCTGCTGGAAACCGAGATTCTGCGCATCGATAATCTGATGACCTGGTTTGACCCCTCTGAACTCAACGGTCTGGTCGAGGATTGAGCACAGGGAAAATCGTCGATATAACCTGCCGCTGCGGCTTTTTGCTCTTCCGTTATTTCAAGGCGGGCAAGGGCAGGATTATCAAATGCTTTGTCCATCGCCTTTCTGACGACTTTGTCGGACTAAGCGGTCTGCCCAATTTCGCCAAACCTCTCTGCCCCCAATGCGGCAAGGAGCTTGGAATCATCATGCTTATCCACGGCGAGCCAGCACTTAAAATCAACCATGGCACCATCAAGGACATCCGCCTCTGAGCAGGCTTTAGCTATCTTATATTCCTTTTCCCAGGCAATATAAGCAATCAAATCCAGCATAACTTCACCTAATTCTACATCTGCTTCTCTCTCTTTCCAATCCCAATAGCCAAAGTAAATCAAATCTATATCAAATCTATATCTAAAGTATATTAAAAGTATTCTTGAATACATTTGATATACATTTGATTTGCTTTTGATATACATTTGTAATGCTTTTGCCAAAGGGAAAGAAGAATAAAAAGGGTCGGATAGGGATGGGGGTAGGGGATGAAAGGGCTTGGCACAACTGTCCTTTGGAACGGATATTGCTCAGTAAAGGGGAAACGGCGCTCAAAATAATGCTTTACAAAAACGTGATTTTGAAAGCTAATGGATTTAACCTGGAATAATGGTGCTATGAAACAAGAACTGAGGATAAAATGGTAATTTTAATTCTGGCGACGATCGGCGTGGTTTTATACTGGCTGTTTGAATATTATCGCCATCAGAAGTATGTAAACTCAATCCCCATCAGGATTCATGTCAACGGGACGCGTGGTAAATCAAGCGTTACGCGGCTGATTGCAGCAGGACTCAGAGCCGGCGGCATCAGGACCGTAGCCAAAACCACCGGGACGTTGCCGCGGGTGATTCTGCCCGATGGCAGGGAAGCTGCCATCATCCGTCTGATGGGAGCCAATATAATTGAGCAGAAATACATCTTCCGTCATACAAGTGAGCTCAAGCCGCAAGCCATAGTCATTGAGTGCATGGCGGTTAATCCCGTGTTCCAATGGATTACGGAAAGACAGTTTGTGCGCTCGACCATCGGCGTTATCACAAACTGCCGGGCAGACCATATCGACCTGATGGGTGCCACCACCCAGAGCGTAACCATGAGCCTGAGCAATACCCTGCCGCCCAATGGGGTGCTTTACACTGCGGAAAATCATCATTTCAACATCCTTAAAAAGATGGCGGATAAATATCACACCCGCATTCACCAGATTCGCCCTACCGACGTTACCCGTGAAGAGCTGGACAAGTTCCGTTACATCGAGCATGCAGAAAATGTGCAGCTTGCCCTGGCTGTTTGTGCTGAAGCTGGCGTGCCCCGGGACGTTGCCCTGAAAGGCATGCAGACTGCTCATCCCGATGCGGGCGCACTGATGAAATACAACATCAGGGACAAAGGCAAAGTAATCAATTTCTATAATGTATTTGCAGCCAACGACCCCGATTCCTCGGCGCAAATCATTCAGATGATAACAGGGCACCTGACCAACGTGGAGAAAATTATCATCATCAACAGCAGGGCAGACCGGCTGTTTCGTTCACAGCAACTGGTGGACGCAGTCAAGCCGCTGGATTTTTCCTATCTGTTTTTAACGGGTGAAATCCACGAGAAAGTGGCAAGTTATGCTCTGCACAAAGGGATTCCCAAAGAGAAAATTGTGGCGCTGGGCTCACCCCTGCCGGACGTTATCTACCAGAAAGTGCTGGATTTGACCAAGCAGGAATCGCACGTCATCGGCATCGGCAATATAGCAGGGCAGGTCTATTACGGGGCGCAGATTGTGGCGCATTTCAAGCATAAAATGAAACAGTCAGCCAAACTAAACCAAGCGAAAGATAAGCAGCAAGGAGCTGAAAAGTGATAGAAGCAGCAGTTGGCTTAGGCGTAATCATAAGCCTCATATTCACGGAAATGCTGGGCGCATCCGCCGGAGGTATAGTTGTTCCGGGTTACATCGCCCTCTATTTGGACAAACCATTGCAGATACTGGGGACGCTGGCAGTCAGCCTGGCAACCTGGGGCATCATCAGAATCATCGGCATGTTCACATTGCTGTTTGGCAAACGCAGAATGGTGCTGAGCATCCTGATCGGATTCATCCTGGGCTGGGCTTCGCGCAATCTGGTCTTGCACAATGTCACCATCTATGATTTGCAGATGCAGAGCATCGGTTATATCGTTCCTGGTCTGATCGCCAACTGGTTTGAACGGCAGGGCTTTA
>DAHVPA010000072.1 GCA_027318525.1 Candidatus Cloacimonadota bacterium
AGGAAGTCACCCACACCATCCGGCGCTCCACTGAAGCTTATCTCAGTCCCAGCCGCAAGATGATGTTCGACCCCATGCCATAAAGTCCTGCTAAGGTAAATTAATCCCGCAGGGATGACACATGGTAACCCGGCACATAAGTGCCGGGATAAAGACCTCCAACCGAATCCAGTCCCGCAGGGACGACATATATCCAATTTTTACCCATAGGACGATTTACTGTGCCGTCCTGACGGACTCATACTATGGATGCTGCAACCACGGCACTGACGTGCCGGGCTACATAATAACGTCCTGACGGACTTCTTTCAAAGAAGTTAATCTTACCATTCCTGACATTAGCTATATAGGCTGAAATACGTCACCTTCCAATTCTCCATGACTCTATTCATATATGGACAATCCATTCCATCCCTGTCATCTGATATTGAATAACCAAACATTCCACTATTCAGCATATCATAGATGCGTTATCTAAAACAAATCTTTGACAACGCTATTTCCTATCATTAATGACACAAATAATCCGCAGGCAATTCACAATATATCCGCAAGTAATTATCTGAACTTTAGAATACATTTGATATCCTGCAACTGTCCTGTAATTATTCTGCAGATGACTTGCAGTAATTGGGGTTGGATTAAGTTGAGAGTGGTGCAGGATAGAGCATGATTCCGTCACAATGCAGGTTCGGTCTGCTTTCCTTCACCCGGGCTTTATTCGGTGCAAAAAGAACAGTCACCGGGAGCTGAATCCGGTGACTGTCTGTGAAAATGTCAGAAGATGTTTGGATTATGGCACTATCATCAATCCGCGGGCATCCATGCGTCCGGGGGAATTGTCATAAATCTCGCAGACGTAATAGATAACGGCGATGAAGTCCTTGTCAAACTTGCCGTGGAAATAGCTATGGATGAGGTTGATATAATCCACCACCTGCTTTTCGTAGTCTGAGAGGTTGGGGTCTTTGGGGTCGAGCAGACGGGCGATGGTTTTCAGCTTATAGCTGGGGATATCCAGAAAAACGATGGTGGAGACTGGATTGAGCATCTGGTTGGTATAGCTTTGGGTGAGGAATTTGGGCTCGGCATAAAGCTCCAGGGAGACCTGGCGGTCCATATCAAAGAGGTTTTCCGCATCCTTATACATACCTTCCAGAATGTCCAGCTTGGCAGTCATGGGACTGTCCTGCGTGCGTTTCAGCATGGCAATTATGGAATCAATCTTCGTCGCTTTGGGTAAAAATCCCATTCCTTTGACGGCGTTGTTGAGCATGAACTGACTTTTCTGTCCCGCCCAGCCATAGGTGGCAACCATGCCGTTATGCGGTCCTGCCAGTTCGGGACCCTGCTCGCTTTCGCCTTTCATCAGCTTGCGGATGGTGTCCAGGTAGCCGAGGCGGCGTTCGATATTCCAGTCCATAAAGGCTTTGGGGAAACGGACGAGGGGATAATTGTGCCATTTTTTATCAACGAAAGCACGCACGGAACGGGCATCACTCTGGGCGGTAAGCGCAGTTTCCTGCTGGCAGTAACCGTCTTTGAAGAATTGTTCAGCAGTCTGAGGCAATTTAACTCCTTTGGCGGACAAAATCCCGCCTGATATGATGAGCAGACAGATTATAAAATAACGCATGCAAAGCTCCTCTCAGTTTTTTAACAGGTTACTCCGGTGGCTGGATTTGTCAAATGTTTTTCCTGATATTTCCCTACTTCCTCCTTGCTACAATTAAGCCAAATACAGACAACAATCTGCGGACTATGCAGGGACTTTAGTCCGTATATCTTCCGTTAATCGTCTCTGTTGAGTCCATTAAATCTAACAAGGAGGAAACAGGATACCGGCAGGGGAAAACAGATTATATTGTAATAAAAGTATTGACTGTGAGTTTGATGCCAAATTATAGGTAACTCACAGGTCTTAAACTGATAAGGACGCAAAATGAAAAAACAAATAGCACTGCTTATGCTCATGCTGCTGGCAGGCGGGCTGGCTTTTTTACAGGCTCAGCCCATAGATGAAGACCAGCAGATGATGCGGCAATATAAACTCCCGGAACAGGCAGTTCCTGAAGCTGACCTGATAGTCAGAGACAGCCTTGCCACCTATGAAGGGCTGGTCTATACCGGCACCGTCTATACCCGTTATGCCAATGGACAACTGCAAACCGCAGTCCAGTATGTAAACGGTCTTAAGCACGGGCAAATGCTGGTCTGGTATCCGGACGGCAAAGCGCAATTGATTTCCAATTACCGCAAGGGACATCTGAACGGACGTTTCAAAGGCTGGTATCAGTTTGGCGGAGTTATTTATGACCTGGTCATGAAGGATAATGCCTATGCAGGCGACCAGATGTATGACGACGACAGCACCCGGGAAACCACCTCCGGCTCTGACGACGAACCCACAGCCGACGGGATTGACAAGAGTAATGATTAGCAACAGCATCATCAATACCCATTCCATCAATTCCTTTAGCACCATGAAGGAAAAGGGTCAGAAAATTGTCATGGTTACAGCTTATGACTATGCGATGGCACGCACAGCCCGGGAAGGTGATGTGGATATCATCCTGGTTGGTGACAGTCTGGGCATGGTCGTTTTGGGTTATGAAAACACGCTGCAGGTCACGATGGATGACATGGTCTATCACACTCAAGCGGTCAGGCGCGGTGCCAATGCCAACTTCATCATTGCCGATATGCCCTATATGAGCTACCATGTTTCTCTGCAGGAAAGTAAACTGAATGCAGCCCGACTGATAACTTCAGCTGGTGCCAATGCTGTAAAACTGGAAGGCGGCAATCCCGCCCGATTGGATACCATCAAAGCCATTCTGGATTGCGAAATCCCCGTTTGCGCGCATATCGGGCTCACTCCCCAGTCCATCAACAAATTCGGCGGCTATAAAGTGCAGGGCAAAACTCAGGCAGAATATGACCGTCTGCTGGAAGAAGCCGTGAAACTAGAACAGGCTGGAGCCTTCATGCTTGTGCTGGAAGGCATTCCGGAAGCTTTGGGCAAAGCCATTACTGCCGCACTCAGCATTCCCACCATCGGGATTGGCGCAGGTCGTTTTTGTGACGGACAGGTGCTGGTGTTTCACGATATGCTGGGCTGGAGCGAGATTCTCCCCAAGTTTGTCAAATCCTATGCCGAAACGGGAAAAGTAATGACTGCAGCGCTTTCTGCCTATGCCAAAGACGTCAGAGAGGGAACTTTCCCTGCCAGGGAGCAAGTATATTATCCTATTGACTGATAACTCCTGATTTTCTATCTGTCATTTCCTGCCGTTGTGGTGCAGTTCACGTCCAGACGGCAGTCCGGAAACTAAAAATATTATCTCATAAAGGCGGAAACAAGCATGCAGAACATCGAGCCCTATTCAGAGTCCATGACCCCGCAGGAAGCGTTTGACGCTGTCCGTAATCTCAAAGCCAAGCTGGAAGAGAACTTCATCCAGTTGGGACAGCTCTTCTCCATGATTAAAAGGCGCAAGCTCTATGCCAAGAAAGGCTACCAGAACTTCAAGGATTTTGTGGAAACGGAATTTCAGATCAACAGCACCCTGGCTGGCAAGCTCTGTTCTGTTTACGAGCTTTATGTGGACGACCTTAATCTGGATGATAAATCCCTCAAGGAGATTGGCTTTGACCGCCTTAACATGGTAAAACCCTATGTGGCGAAATCCGCTCCGCAGGATACCGATAACTGGCTGGAAATGGCAGAAAACATGCCGATTGGCGAACTCAAAGACCATATCAAACAACTCAAAGAAAAGGAAAAAGAAACAACCAAGGGGCTGAAGGATGTCTTGATAGACCAATATCTGCAGCGTATGCTGGAGGTTTTCAACTGCTCCCGCAAGGAGCTGGATTACAAGCTGGCGCTTTATTTCCAGGATGTTGACCTGGATGAGGTCAAAAAGACCATTCGGGAACGGCAGCGCGATTTTGAGCTGGAACTGGGCGAAACCAAGGAGGACAAGCAATGAAGCAAATGCGCATTCTATGGGTGGATGACGAGATAGAACTGCTCAAACCCTTTATCCTCTTCCTGGAGGAAAGGGATTATGAAGTCACCGCCTGCAACAACGGCAACGACGCCATCGAACTGGTGGTGGACAATAAATATGACCTGGTAATCCTGGATGAGATGATGCCGGGGTTGGACGGACTTACCACCCTGACTGAAATTAAACGCATCAATTCTTCCCTGCCCATCATCATGGTCACCAAGAATGAAGAGGAAGGACTGATGGACAAAGCCATCGCCTCCCAAATCTCCGACTACCTGATCAAGCCCATCAATCCCAACCAGATCATCATGGCTATCAAGAAGATTTTCCAGGCAGACGCCATCCGTGCCAACCGGATTGGCGAGCAATACAGCAAGTTTGTCGCTGAGCTTAATCAACGCCTGTTTGCCTCTCCCGACTGGAACGAATGGGCAAAAATCTACAGGGATTTGAGCTATTGGGAACTGCAGATTGACCAGGTCAACGATGAAGGGCTGCAACAGATGCACTTTTTGCAGAAGCGCGACTGCAACACCGAATTCACCTCTTATGTGGAGAATAATTACAAACATTGGCTGCTCACCGATGAACGCCCCAACCTCTCTTTTGACGTGATTTCGCAGTATGTGGCACCCCACTTTGAATCCCAGGTGCCCGTCTATCTCATCATCATAGACTGCATGCGGCTGGACCAGTATATTGCCATACAGCCCTATATCCAGGAGCTGTTTGACGAAGAGCTTGACACCTATTACAGCATTCTGCCGACTGCCACGCCGTTTTCGCGCAATTCCGTCTTCAGCGGCATGCTCCCGATAGATATTGCCAAACGTTTTCCCGATTACTGGGTGACCTCCTCTGAAATGGACAACAGCCGCAACCGCAATGAACACCAACTGCTGGATGAACATATCCATGAGCTGGGATATGACCTCGACGTCGCCTCCAAATATGTCAAAATCTTCAATATGGAGGAAGGCAACTTCGTCCTGCGCAAAATCGACACCTGGAAACAGGATAAGCTGGTGGTGCTCGTCTATAACTTCCTCGACCTGCTGGCGCATCACCGTTCCCGCGACCAAATCCTGCAGGAGACCATTCCCCACGAGGAAGGTCTGCGCGCCTTCACCAAACACTGGTTCCTGCATTCCTCCCTCTATGAAGCGCTGAAGCTGATTGCCAAGCAGGATGCCGTCGTGTTCATCACCACCGACCATGGCTCCATCAAGGTCAACAGAGCCACTCAGGTGGTGGGCGACAGGGATGCTTCCATCACGGTCCGTTACAAAGAAGGGAAAAACCTTTCCGCCAACGACCGCCACGCCATCTTTGTCAAAAAACCCTCGGAATACGGACTGCCCACCAAGAGCATCGTGGATAACTTTATCTTTGCCAAGGACGACTATTATTTCGTCTATCCCAATTCCTACCATCAATATCAGAGGCAATACAACGGCACCTTCCAGCACGGGGGAGTTTCCATGGAAGAAATGATTCTGCCGGTCTCCACCTGCCGCAGTAAAAAGCCAAGATAACCTAAAGTCAATTCATCAGATAATTGCGGGTGAAAATTTAAGTTCACCCGCAATATTTTTCTTGACACAGGCACAAATATTGCAAGTTATATTTTCTCGTGATTCTTGCCCGATGCGGGGGGTCAACGAGGGGTCATCGAGGGCTTTCCCCACGATAACCCCACGCAACAAGCAGGAAGAAGGAGAGAGAAAGATTTTTACTTTTAATCATTTCGCATTTTACAATACAACCAACAAACAAGGAGTATCCATGAGAGCCAAGATCTTACATGCCTTTGTTTTGTGTGTAGTTCTATGCCTCAGCCTGCCGCTTTCGGCAGTCTTGGCGGATTACACGTTTAGCGCCTCCAACACGACCTATACGGAAATAACCGGAGGCACTGTATTTGGTACCGAAACATCTGATGACCAGCGCTTTGTCGACCCGACCATTCCGGCGGGTGGAACCGTAAACACGGGTGTCGGTCTTCCCATCGGGTTTAATTTCACATTCAATGATTATGTCTTTGACGTAATCGCCATCAACAATAACGGCTGGATATCCTTCGGTCAGTCAGCCCTGGGAACAGGTGCTGTCAACATCACCTCCAGCAGTTCCTACACTCCCATTCAGTCGACTTCGGTCATCACGCCGGCTCAGCTCGCAAATCGCGTGGTAGCTTTTGCACGTGACCTGCAGTCACAGACCGGAGCCAGCCTCAGGCTGGAAACCATTGGCACCGCACCCAACCGGGTCTGCGTCGTCCAGTGGAAAAACTACAAACGTTACAGCACCACAGGCACAGGCGATATCCTCAATTTCCAGATTCGCCTTTATGAAACTACCAATAAAGTCCAAATCGCCTATGGCGCTTTCACAGCCGGCACCACCACCTCAAGCACGGTGCAGGTTGGAATGAGAGGTGCGGACGTTACTGATTTTGCCAACCGCACCACCACCACAGATTGGACTCTGACCTCAGCCGGAGCGGTCAATACAGCCACCTGTACATTTGTGCAGGGCGTGATTCCTCCCAACGGTTTAATCTTTGATTATAATGCACCGGTGCCTGCCACCAACGATTTGCAGGCGATGACAGTAACGGGCAGCATCTTCCCCTCCGTGGGAGCAGCATCCAACTATACGGTAACAGTTCGCAACAGAGGTTCCAACCAGCAGACCAACTATCAGGTCAAGCTGATGCAGGGAACCACCGAAATCGCTACTGTAGCGGGTCCCACCATCGCTCCCATGCAACTGGCGGATGTTGTAATTCCCTGGACTCCAACCACTACCGGTGAAACAGCTTTGACAGGTATGGTGGTTTTGGCTGGGGACGAAAACACCCTCAATGACATATCGTCACCCCTGTCGGTTAATGTTTATCCGGCGGGCACGCTGGTCACCGTAATCGGGACCGGCACCTCGGCTGCCGCTTATCCTTTTTATACCACCTATGGCTATGCCAGGCATGCAACTTTATACACAGCGGCAGAACTGACTCAGCCCGGGCTCATCTCAGGAGTTATGTGGAAAGTCGTGGCTCAATACGGCAACGTAATTCCCTATAGAATCCTGCTCAAAAACACCACTGCCACAGCCCTGATTGCAGAACCCTGGGCAACAACCATCACCGACGCCCAGGAATGCGTATCAGACACCGTAACCATCGACCAGCTTGGCTGGAAGTATTTCCCCTTTACCACTCCTTACTTCTATTCGGGAGATAACCTGATGGTCATGGTGGAAGCCAATTATGGCGGCACTGGCACCTCTTCGAATCAGACCTTCAATTACACTGCCGGCACCACAGGCAGCGCTCACTATTGGGGAACAGACACCAATCCTCCCACCACCAACGGAACTTTGACTGCCAATAAACCCAATATCGGCATAACGTTCCAGATGGGTGGAATGGGTTCACTGGCAGGAACTGTAACCTCCGGCGGCAATCCGCTGGATGGCGCTACAGTTACAATCCTGACCACGCCTTTTACCCAGCTCACAGGTGCAGCAGGAACCTATAACTTCCCCTTTGTCTCACCCGGAACTTATCAGGTAACCTGCAGCAAACTGGGTTATATGACTCAAACGCAGGAAGCTGTAATCACAGTCAGCAATACCACCACCCTGAACTTCGCCATGGAGGCTTCCGCCCAGGTGAACGTTACAGGCACAGTGGTGGGCAGCGATGCGCCGACGGTCGGGCTTGCCAATGCCACAATCGACCTGGATGGACCGATTGACTATACAGCCACTACCAATGCTTCAGGTCAGTTCACGATAACCGGAGTGCTTGCCGGCAACACATATAATTATGTGATTGCCAGACAGGGCTACCAAAATGCTACAGGATCCATCACGGTGGGTGCTTCCAATTATAACATGGGAACCGTTACGTTGAACGAGATTGCCATACAGCCTGGCGGTGTTACAGCCACGCTGAATAACGAAGCAACTGCTGTGAATATCACCTGGAGAACTCCCGGTGCAGGCAGCGCTAACGTAGACAACTTTGATGTCACTGATGGCGGCTGG
This sequence comes from Candidatus Cloacimonadota bacterium, assembly GCA_027318525.1. Classification (GTDB taxonomy): domain Bacteria; phylum Cloacimonadota; class Cloacimonadia; order Cloacimonadales; family Cloacimonadaceae; genus UBA5614. Next base: position 8,073 of record DAHVPA010000072.1, read on the forward strand.
GTCCCGACTTCCAGCTGGAGCAATCCTTTGGGAGACTGGCAATGGACAGCCAACTACAACCCGGCTGTTTACACAGATATAGACACATACGTCGATGTCCCGCCCACCTCCGCCCATTCAGGCACAGGAATGTGGGGAACCGTTATCCAGGGCGGATATACCAATGCAACCGGTTGGTCGTATCTGCGCAAAACCTTTAACCTGAGCGGAATCTCTGACCCCGTCATCAACCTCTGGCACTATATGGACGGATATAACACCTGGGATTATGGTTTGATCAAAGTAAACGGCAACACTGTCTGGGGAACGAGTGCATCCGCAGAGTTTATGCCCTGGCAGGTGCTCAATGTCGATTTGACAGCGTATGCCAACCAATCCAATGTGGAAATCAGTTTTGAATGGTA
>DAHVPA010000073.1 GCA_027318525.1 Candidatus Cloacimonadota bacterium
TCAGTTTTTCTGCATGAGCCAGAGGATTGCTGTTCTGACGAGTCCGGTTGTGGTCGGAAGTTATTATGATGCCATCTTTAACGATAACAGCTCCAACCGGAATCTCATCCAGAGACAGAGCTTGCCTTGCCTGCTTTAGTGCTGCCTGCATAAAGCAGATGTCCTGTTCTAACCTTGAATCAGGTTTGTGGTTCATCATCTTGAGGAGGAGCTTCGCTATCAGCTTGCAGCTTGTGCAATTTGTCTTTGAGAATGAGTAAAAGTGGATCTGAATTACCCAGCATCCGGAATGCTTTGCTCAAGGCACGGTCAGCATTGGAATAGTCACGTTTCTGGAGATAAATTCTGATCAGGTCTTCATAAAACAGACCATAGCGAGGATTAAACTCCAGACCTCTGAGCAAAAGTTCTATCGCTTTATCCAGTTGTCCTATCTGCCAGGCTGACTGCATAAAACTGTGCAAATGCTCGGGATTGGTAATAGGACCAAGCTCATCAGCCTTTTTGAATGCAAAATAAGATTTGAGCCAGATCTTTTTATAACTCCAGATAAATCCAAGCAGGATTTGCTGATATCGCTGGATACCAAAGCGTTTCTCCATTTCCTGTAAATAATCCAGACCTTCACCATATTTATGCAGGCGTAACAGCTCCTCAACCAGAAAATAGAATAGATTGGCATTGTCGCTAATCTGTCTTATCAAGATCTTGAGATAGTGTATGCTAAATTCGTGATCTCCGCTATAAGCATATGCAAGAGCTTTGTTATAATTCAATTCAGGACCATCCCCACTAACCTGGTCATAGTAATACAAAGCCATCTTATAATCACTTAAAGATAAGTAACAATTACCGATAATGAAAAGCAGATGTTCGTCTTTGGGATTGGTAATCAGTGATTTCTGATATGCGTCAATCGCTTGTTCAAAAATGCGGTGTCTGTTGTAAACATCACCTAAAGTAAGATACACAGAGCTTTCGCCAGGATATTCTTCTGCAGCTTTTTCCAGTATGTTTACTGCATGCAGCCAATTTTTCCGACCGATTACTTCAGCTCTGAGCAGGATATTCTTTAATTCGCCGGGTAGAGTATTCATATCATTTCAGCTGATCTAAAAGAACTTCCACAGCTTTTTTAAGCTGGATATCATTGTCTGCTATAATATCATTTAAGTCCATTTCCACTCTGATGTCCGGTTGAGCACCATTGCCTTCCATGTTGGTCCCATCCAACCTATACCATCCTGAGCCAGGCATTCGCATAGACGAACCATCCATCAACTGAATCTCCCAGGTCCCTATTACAGATCCGCTGGTTGGCATTCCAATAACTGTCCCAAGCTTTGCTTCTTTGAAAAGCTGGGGAAAGATTTCAGCATCCGAGAAGGAATGCTCATCAATCAACAAAGCAACAGGTTTTGTCCATGTCCTGCCCGGAGTTAAGCTCATTTCCGAGCCAAATCTGCGACTTGTCGTATAAGCATTAGGTTTTTGTGAAAGGAAGTTCAGCAAATCATTATGAATTCTACCGCCAACATTGCCTCTGATATCTATTATCAAAGCTTCTTTATCAGCATTTCGGGTAAAGACTTCACTAATGAAATTGCGGTATTCAGAACCACTCATCCTGGGAATCAAAACATAACCGATGCGATTCGAAGAGTATTGATTTGTTTTACTGCGGCGTTGTTCGACTTTATTCCTGAACCATAACTCCCGATTCTCAGACCAACTCAGCCCTTTGACACTGAGTTTTTTTGCTACGCCATTACTTAGGAATCCCAGTTCGATGGTTTTTCCAGTCTGGTCTGCCAGGAGCGAGTCAATGCTTGTGTATGGTGTGATGTTTGTGCCATTGATCGATTTCAGAATGTCACCGGACCTGATTGCGTGAAAATTATAAAGAGCGGATCCGTGATAAATCTCTGAAACGCGTACACCAGATTGCATCAAACTGCTGTAATCCAATACCATACCAAGCCAGGCTGAAGGTTTGGATCTGACCTCAGACTCGCTGCGGATAGTAAATCCCGTGTGAGAAGCATTGATTTCACCTATCATTTCTTCAACGACTAGTTCCAAATCTCTGGAATCGTCAACATAAGACAGATACGGTTTGAATCTGTTTTTCAGAGCATACCAGTTTTTATTATGCATATAAGGGTCATAGAAGTTTTTGCCGAAAATACCCCAAACTTGTTCAAATACCTTTTGATTTAGGATTCTACGGTTATAAGTGTAAACAAATTGGTTATTAATGTCAGTCTTGGTTTTTGATTTCAATGGCTGCACTCGAAGTTTCTTGCTTTCTTTGAAGTAGATTGACTGGTCATTAACTATTTGATAATCCAAAGCTAGAGGAAATGAACCAACCTCAGTCTGATTCTTGCCATCAATATTGATTTTATTCAGGAGTGATTTGCTGTCTTTTCCACGAGTTTCCTTAACATAATAGAATGAAGTATCGTCAATTGCCTGAACAGGATATATAAAGTCCTGATCTGCGACGATAGATTTTATCCTGTATTCAATTAAATCCCAATCTATCTTACTGTAAGCTAAAGGAGCAGCAATCTCGGATTTGGTTTTACGTTTAGTGTTCAAACTGTCAGCTTTAGATAAAGATAATATCTCTTTCCAATTGTCTTTTTCCAGTTCAAATTCGTCACGCGGAATTAAATCCATCCTACAGATATGATAACCATCATCACTCTTTCCGAACAGGATAGACTTCTGATCTGGGAGCCAGGTAAAATTGTAGATCCAGGCATCTTCATTTTGGATTAGCCTTCTCGAGCCACTGATAAAGTCGTAAAGATATATTTCGCGTATCCTTACATCATCCCTGATGGTTGCAAATACTGCCATATTCCCATCTGGACTGATGGCAAGTGAAGTACCGATAACTTTATCAGTAAGAACAGGTTTGATATTATCAAAATTCCTGTCTGCCACTGCTATTCTACCGCCACCCAAAGAATCAGTATACTCAATCACCCAATGATGCTCGGAAGATTTGTAAAACCTATCCACATAGAATCTATCTGCACCATACCAGAAGACTGACTCGACAGTAAAAACTGAGTCAATCTTGGTTTTGAAGAGTTTGGGGATTCCCTCGTCATTCTGGATAAAAACCACAGTCCTATTATCTGACAGAAAGGCTGGATTTTGAGCACCAGAGTGTGAATCTGTGATTTGCTTTACTTCGCCGCCTTTGCGTGGCATCACAAACAGGTCATACTTATATGTAAAAGCAAGAAGTAATTCATCTTCCGAGATAGCAAAATCATCATAAGTATCAGAGACAGATTCAACAGTATCAAAGCTTTTCCAGTCATCTTCATTGATTACGATTTCCGGTTGAAATACTTTAAGGGAATCAGGTCTTCCGGGGTCATAACACCAGATGGAATCAAATACTTCAAAAACCATTCTGTCATTAAATCTTGCGATATCAACATCTCTGACTGACCAGGTTGAGAAGGACGTGAGTTGCAGAGGATTGGTCAGGTTTGCATCATCTGACTTGAAAAGTTGAAAACATGTCCCATCCGAGGCGCAGTAATAGACTGCTCCAGATACTTTCGAGAAGACAGGATAACGCTCAGTATATTCGGTATCAGTTAATCTATTATACTTTTTGGTGGTAAGATCGTATAGCCATAGATCACCGTTGGTGCTTCCTTTGAAGCTTTCCCTGTAGGCATCACCATATCTGTTGAATATAATTTTATCACCAGCCGGACTTAAGGAGGAGAAGTAATCTCCGATTTCTGCTATGAGTTGAGGTCTTTTACCGGACAACGGGGCTTCATACAAGGAAGTGCCCCAATCCAGACTTGACTTGCTGCAAAGCAGAGCATTACCATCCGGGAACCAGTCGCACACTGTCATTGATTCTTTGCTGACAGGTTTTGCTTCGCCACCAGGTGCGGGCATAATATAAGAGATATATTGACCTTCACGGTTGGAAGTGAAGGCGATGCTCTTCCCGTCAGGAGACCAGCAAAGTCCGTATTCGTAGGCTGCGGTTGAGGTCAGACGTTTGGCAATTCCGCCACTGAATGGCATAGACCAGATATCTCCATTATAAACAAAACATATCTGAGTGCCATCCGGAGATATTGCCGGGTCAGTTAAGAAATGCGGTTCATAGCCTGCCAGGCTGCATATAGACACTATGATAAATACAATTGCAATTATCTGCTTCATGAGGTTTCCTATTGAGTTAGTCTGCCAGATACTCGATATCGGAAGATGTCTGTTTGATTTGAAATGACTTGTTTAAGACTCTGATATAAGCTCCTTTAAAAGCCAGATTTCTGACCCTGATATATCTCGGTAGCTCATTTTCGTTCTCAAAGTAAGCTTTCATTTCTTCTGCGAGGGTATGTTCCAGATTTCGGAGTTTTTTATAGGCCTGGTCAATTCTGTCTGAATTGATATCAAAGTTTTCTTCCATCTTGGATATGGAATTTTTAAGCTGGCTAATCCTTTCTTTAAGGAAAGGTGAGATTGTGATTTCAGCTTCTGTTTCGTTGTATTCTTCATCTCCCAAATCTGCCACATCTATGGAGCCGGCAGAAAAAACCTGGCTGCTGCAAATCCGGCTGGTTTCGGGATTGCCGCTTATCTTCTTCTCTGCTACAACCCGTGAACCTTTGACGATATTATCAAAAGCAAGTTGTCCTCTCGTCAGCACCAGAGAATCTGTTATACTTCCACAATGCATATCTCCCTGAGCTATAACTCCGGTAGTCTGGCATTCAATGATTTCCCCTGTGATATCAAGATTGCCTTCGCAATATATCTCTGCTGAGATTACATTACCTTTGATGGTAAGGTCTTTCATAACAGTGATATGTGCTTTGTTTATCGAGCCTTCTATCACAAGAGAAGTGGGAAGATTGAGAGGGATTTTTGTCAGCTTGATATCACCTTTATAAACCAAGTCGTGAGCGATGTGGACTCTTCCATCTCCGTCCAGATAAGGGAATCCGTCTTCTGCTGCTACAAGCTGCTTGTTTTCGGTATCAAGACTGACGTTTTCACCTGCATATTCTGCTAAGGAAAGGGAACTGGCAAGATTGGTAGCCAACTCACCGAAAACGTTGTAAATGGATGCTCCTTCACTAAAGAGATTAAAAGCTACATTTGCCAAGGGAGTTCCTGCTTCCACATAAGGCCAGGTCTGGACATCCCGGAAGCTCCAATCTTTGTCCGGAAGGTAAGTTTTGGCAGTATCAAATTGATAATTTACTGTCTCATTCTGTGTGGCGGTTTTACAGATTGCCACAGGAAAGGGTTTGTCATAGTCCTTGTTATATCCGTTTTCAGACATCCATTGGATGGCGTCTTCAAATCCATTGCAGATACCTGCGTCATCAATCAGATTTAGGATTTCACGTTCATTAATGATTTTGTCTGACCTATGGATATACATCCAGGCAGACATCTTATCTTCATTAATGCGAATGGATACGTTTCCGGAAGGGCTATAGATGATATTTTCCATTATACATCCCTATCAAATTTACTTGCCGGTTATGAGTGCCGTCTCTCCTGTAGGAGAAGTGTGTTAAAGACTCATAAGTACAGGTTTTATTCATAACGATGTTGTCCTCTTTCAAACCGGAAGCAAGTAATTGCAACCGAAGGACAGCTTGAATATCAGGGTATCTTATGTCAAAGGTTTTTAATTTTAATCCCGATTTCAGGCAAGCATCATAAAACTCCTGTCCTGTCTGGGGATTGACGGGATAATGGTCTCTGCAAACCCCGGGTCCAATCCAAGCGAGGAGTTGCGAAGGTTTGGTTCCGTATGCCTGCTGCATAGTCCGAACCGTGGCTAAGACAATATTTTTCCGCGTTCCTTCCCTGCCACTGTGTATCGCTCCAACAGCCTGATTTTGAAGATCGAAGAACAGAACTGGAGTGCAATCTGCAGTTCTGATCAGCAAAAACTGATTGGGAATATTGGTAACGAGTGCATCGCAATCCATTATCTGTGGGTGCTCATGGAATCCTGCGCCGTTATCTGCTTCAGCACAAATGTGGACGTTTTGGGAATGGGTTTGTTCTGCAATGACCAAAGATTTTATCCTGATTTGAAAATCTCCCACAAAAAAGTCTTCATGGTCTTTCATGATTGTCCGATAAGGGATAGAAGCGTCACCAATATAGCGGAATAGCTTTGTCATATCATCACTTACTCAAGGGGATAGTCAGTTCGGTCAAGCTCTGGGTAGCAGGGACTTGCTCTTCAGGTTTGTGTATCATTTGCCGGATACCGTGCACCAGTCTGCTCTGGATAGAAATGCTGTAACCTGCCCATAACAGGCAAATGCAGGCGCATATCAGAAGTGTGTTGGGTGCTCCAATACTCTTGGATAAAGAGCCAACCATCAGGCTGCCAAAAGGAGCCACAGACATAAAAGCCATGGAATGGAGACTCATTACCCTGCCGCGCATGTTGTCGTGCACAACGGTCTGGAGGATTGTGTTGCTGGTTGACATTTGAAACATCATACCGATGCCGATTATCATCATCAGAATCATGCTTACGGGCAGGCTTCTCGATAAGGAAAAGAGTATCAATCCTATACTGAAAGTGCAGAGGGCGATAACCATTTTCCGGCTTAAGCCCTTGATGGACTTTCGGGACGCCAGATACAAAGCTCCTGTCAAAGCTCCCACACCAGACATCGACATCAGGAATCCCAGTGTCCTGGCATTACCATGCAGGATATCCCGCGCAAAGATGGGCATTAATACCGTATAGGACATACCAAACATGGTTATTACGGATATATTGGTAATTAGGAAAGCAATGGGATGATGACTGAATGAATACTTCCAGCCTTCCTTAATCTTTTTCAACATTGAGTATTCACCTTCAAGATGATAACGTGGAGGAACAGAAACCATGAAAAGTGAGATTAAAACCGGGATATAACTGAGCCCGTTCAATAAAAAGCACATACCTTCATTGGACAGAGAGATAACGATTCCTGCTAGGGAAGGTCCTATCAAACGCGCTCCATTAAACATAGCGGAATTCAGGGCAATGGCATTCGTTAAGAGTGATTTCTTTTCCACCAATTCGATAACAAAGGATTGTCTGGCAGGTGCGTCTATGGCTTCTGTTACTCCGGAAAGCAAGCTGAGGGCTACCATGTGCCAGATTTGAATTTGATCTGTTAGAACAAGAATGCCCAGGATGGAAGCTTGCAACAAAGCGATAAACTGGGTTATCTTTATGATTGTAAGCCGGTTCCATCTGTCTGCCCACACTCCGGCAAAAGGTCCTATAAAAACGGATGGGATTTGGCTCAGAAAACCAATCAGCCCCAGCAGAAAGGGAGAATCTGTCATGCGATAGACAAACCAGCCCATAGTCGTGCGCTGCATCCAGGTGCCTATCAGGGAAACACTCTGCCCCATGAAATAGATACGGTAGTTTCTGACTGAGAGTGATTGAAATAGGTCTTTCAGCTTCATAGGCGGTTAAAGAATGAACCGGGATAAGTCTTCACTATCGATTAATGGTTTTAATCTGGTTTTAACAAGCTCAGCATCGACAACGATTTTTTTCAGCTTGCTGCTGGGCAGGTCATACATAAAGCTTTCCAGCAGTGCATTGAGAATCGTATGTAATCTGCGGGCACCGATGTCTTCCAGTTTTTCATTCGCCAATGCGGCATAATGTGCAATTTCGGAGACAGCTTCAGGAGTAAAGGTCAGGTTGCTTTTATCTGCTTTGAAGAGAGCAACATACTGTCTGGTTAGTGCATTCTCTGGTTCAGTCAGGATTCGTTCAAAGTCATTTTGAGTAAGGCTGTTCAATTCAACCCTGATGGGGAACCTTCCCTGCAATTCAGGGATTAAATCCGATGGTTTGGCTGTGTGAAATGCACCGGCAGCGATAAAGAGGATATGGGCTGTATCAATCATGCCATATTTGGTAGGGACATTCGAGCCTTCCACAATCGGCAGTAAATCTCTTTGCACACCCGAGCGGGAAACATCTATACCACTGTGTTTTTCCGCAGTGGCAATCTTATCCAGTTCATCGATAAAGATTATGCCATTGTTTTCGACCAGGTATCTGGCGCGTTCCACCACTTTATCCTGATTGACCAGGCGGTCAGCTTCTGTTTCCTGCAGGTATTTCAGTGCTTCGGGAACTTTCATGCGGCGGCTGCGTTCGCGGTTTTTCCCGGGCAGAAAACCAGAGAACATTTCGCCCAGATTGACATCGAGCATCTCCAGATTGATATTGGAAAGGATTTCAATTCCCTGACCCTGTTCTTTTTCCTGCTTTACATCCACTTCTCTGTCATCGAGCTTTCCTTCGTAAAGCATTTGTCTCATTTTTTCGCGGGTGCGTTGGTAACGTTGCTGCTGAGTTAGTTCGCCTTCA
>DAHVPA010000074.1 GCA_027318525.1 Candidatus Cloacimonadota bacterium
CTGCATTGACACTCTCGTCGTGCAATTTGATTTCCTGACCCTTGCCGTTGAAATGCTCAATCAGGTTGATGATGGGGCTGTATCTGAGGTCGTCAGTTCCTTGTTTGAAAGCTATGCCCAGGACTCCGATACGTCTGGCATTGCCGTTTTCCACCAGTTTTATTGCCTGGCTGATGTGATTGTCATTACTGGGCTCGATCGCCTCCAGCACCGGAGATTTCAGATAGAGGTCGTGTGCAATCGTCTTCAGTGCTTTCAGGTCCTTGGGCAGGCAGGAACCGCCATAGGCAAATCCCGGCTTGAAATAGTAGGGAGAGATGTTGAGCTGTTTATCCAGGCAAAAAAGGCGCATCACTTCATGCGAATCTATATCCAGTTGTTTGCAGATGTTGCCGATTTCGTTGCCAAACGTTACTTTCAGAGCGTGAAAGCTGTTGTTTACGTATTTTATCAGTTCTGCCGCAGCAATGCCTGAATGTACAAATTCGCCGTTCACCCTGGAATAAATCTGCCTTGCTATGCGGGCAGCATTTTCGCTGTCTGTTCCGATCAGGGTAAAGGGTGGATTGTAATAGTCTTCAACCGCTGTCCCTTCACGCAGAAATTCGGGATTGGACACCACGGCAAAATCAACGTTCCGCAGTTTGCCGGATTGCTCTGCAATGATTTCACCCACCTTTTGATTGGTGCCGGGCAGCACTGTGCTGCGAATCATCACCACGTGGAAACCGCCTTTTTCCTGCAGAGCTGTGCCGATCTGACCAGCCACTTCATACACATAGTTTAGGTTTAGATGCCCGGTTGAGGTGGAAGGGGTGCCCACGCAGATTATGGAAACGTCGCTGTCCTTGACTGCCCTGCTAAAATCCGTTGTGGCGCTGATTCTGCCGGCTCTGTGCTGTTCTGCGATGATGCGGTCAATATCTTTCTCGATGATGGTGGGTTTGCCTTGATTAATCAGCTTAACCTTGGTTTCACTCACATCCACGCCTATCACTTCATAACCGTTCTGCGCAAGGCATCCTGTGCTTACGCAACCCACATAACCAAGCCCGAATATTGCAATCTTCATCTCTGCTCCGTTTCTATAATCAATTTCCTGTAAGTCATGGCATAATCCGCATATCGTATCAGCTTTTCCCGCATACCTCCGCAGATGCACTGCACAACGTTCATTCCGGGTTTCTCATTAGCTTCAATGATGACGGGTCCATTATCCGTAATAGCAACGTCCCAACCCACCACATAGTTAAAGTAAAGCAAGCCGTGAGCTTTGATGCAAAGCCCGATGGCTTCCTTAAGGAAGGGAATGGGATAATCCCTGAATTCAATCCGGGAATCAGGATGCTCAAGGACAATGCCGCTTTTACTGCCCTGCAGATTCTGATAACCATCTGCTTTCAGCACTCCCTTTTCAACGTCAAGCCCTACATAGACAGAACCCTTGCTCCAGGCATCTGTATTGGCACCCCCGGTGGCAAAAGCCTGGAAAGCTCCCAGAAATTCCGGTTCTGAACCTTTAAGCACAGTCACGATGCGCAGCGTATTAAGCGCGGTATCATTTATCTTTCTGATGGCAGCGTGTGAGACCAGCCAATCCTGCATGATATAGATGTTGTTGCTATATTTCCGTTCAAATTTTTCCCGGGTGATGACGACACCGTTCACCCTGATGTCTTTGCCGGCTGTTTCACAGACCAGCACACCCTCACCCGCTTCCAGGGTTATCTGTTTGAGGACAAACTTGCGCCTGTAGCTGAACAGACCTGACAAATCATAAGTAATAAAGTCGCTGGTATAAATCCTGCCGTTGCGGACTACTGCCAGCACGTCCGGTGTGGCAAAGCCATTCGCCTTAAGGAAAGTGCCAGCCACAAATTTATCCTTGCAGAGCACATCATAATTCAGGGTTTCACAATGTGCCTGCTTGCGGAGATGCTTTTCCACAGTGTGTTTAAGTTTCAGAAATTCGCGCCTGCCGATATAGTCTTCGCTGTGCGAACCTTGCAGATGCAGTCCCATGGCATAATACAGGCTGGGAAATTCACCTTGCCGAAGCCAGCTTCCAAGCAGTTCCCTAAAGATGACTGCCGGCTGTTTGGACGCGCCTGTCCGGTATGGTTTGACCCTGCCCCGGGTATATATATAAAGCTGATATAGATTATAGAGGAACGCCTTGAAATTCTCCACCGCTTTCATAATCTCAAACCCCCACCGGTTCCGGATAACCGGGTTTAATCGCTGCCCTTTTGCCCGGAGGGGTTATCGAGGGGAAAGCCCTCGATGACCCCTCGATGATCCCTCGCAGCAAAAAAGAAAAAAGCATCACTAAAACACGTCCGAATCGGGAGAATAGCTTTTCATTAGCTTGATACTAACATCCTTCACTGGCTTCCCTGGAGAGATCTCTCCAGACCATCCTGCAGACTGGTTTGGGGTTTCCAACCGAGTTGACTACTGATCTTATCGAAAGAACCACGTACCTCCATAATATCATAGGAGCGTCTTTCTGCTGTTTTGTATTCAATTTGATAATCATCTTTCCTGCTTGCTGTGACCAGCATCTGCGCTATTTCCTCCACTGAATGGCTTTCTCCCGATGAGACATTGAAAGCATCAAATCCAATCTCATTATTCAAAGCTGCTCTGACCAATGCATCTGCCACATCCTCGACAAAAACAAAATCGCGCCTGGGCTTTGCATCCTGTAATACAATCTTTTGCCCTTTTTGCATCTGGCATATGATTGAAGCAATCAGAAAGCTGGGATTCTGACCGGGTCCGTAAATATTGAAGGGTCTTATAACGATTCCATTTACGTTAAAATCTCTGTGATAAGCTTGGCATAACTGCTCTCCCATCAGCTTTGTCTGAGCATAGGGATTATAAGCTGCAAGAGGATGCTTTTCATCAATAGGCAAATAAACAGGATTTCCGTAAACATAAGAGCTGACATAGACTATTTTGGAGTTATACATCCGGCACAGTTCCAGAACATTCAGTGTCATCATATAATTCTTCCGGTAAAACAGAGCCGGTAATTTGAAAGAATCCGGAACAAAGGACAAACCAGCCAGATGAATAACCACATCAAACTGCGGAACTTGTTGAAGACAGGTTTCATCAGAAAGGTCAATTCCCAAGGCAAGGTCAAGGGGGATGATTTCATGCTGCCCAGTTATCTGTAATTGCGCCTTAAGGTACTTTCCTACAAAGCCTTCACTGCCCGTTACAGCTATACGCAACATTATCTCCGGTTAAACATTGTAGATCCCCGGCTTGTATTTTGCCAGGTTTTCGGGTTTTGTAAACCAGGTAACCGTCTTTTCCAAACCTTCCTGCACTGAATAGCGCGGTTCAAAGCCGGTCAGTTCCTTTATTTTAGAGTTATCGCACCAGAGACGGAAGACTTCTGATTTTTCGGGGCGCAGACGCTGCTCTTCTAATATAAATTCCACCTCACTCTGCATGATTTCTCTGATCAGTTTAAAGGTATCAAGAATTGATATTTCGCTGTTTGAGCCGATATTCACAGTTTCACCAATTGCCTTATCACACTGCGATAATAGATACATTCCCCTGCAGGTGTCTTCCACATAATTAAAATCGCGGGTGGGGGAAACATCACCCAGTTTGATTTGCTTCATACCAGAGCCTATCTGGGATATAATGGTGGGAATCACTGCTCTGGCAGATTGACGCGGTCCGAAGGTATTAAATGGTCGGGCAATAATCAAGGGTAAGCCGAAAGCGTTAAAAAAACTCATAGCTATGGCATCGGCTCCTATCTTACTGGCGCTGTAAGGAGATTGAGGCTGCAGTGGATGTTTTTCATCAATGGGGACATACTTGGCTGTACCATATACCTCGCTGGTCGAGGTACAGACAATTCGCTTAACTCCGTTTTCCAAAGCCGCCTGACAGATATTCAGAGTGCCTTTGACATTGGTATCAACATAGCTATCCGGAGCTACATAAGAAAAGGGAATGGCAATCAAAGCTGCCAGATGGTAGATATATTCAATATCCTTGGTCAGATGCTTGCAGAAATGGGGATCCCTGATATCACCGGCTACAATCTCCAGTTTAGCATGGGCTGGGATATCTTCCAACCAACCCCAGTAATTAAAAGAATTGTAATAGGATAAGGCTCGGACATCATGCCCTTCCGCCAGCAGCAGTTCGGTCAGATGTGAGCCGATAAAGCCGTCAGCACCGGTAACTAATACACGCATTTAACTCTCCTCACCTTTAAAGTGCTCGTTGTAAATCTGTTGGGCTTTTTCATAATCATCAATTTTTCCTATATCCAGCCAGTACTCGCGGATGGGGTATCTGGTAATCGTCAATCCTTTGGCTAACATGTCTTTGATCAGGATATCCATGCCATACATCTGCTTTTCAGGAATCAAATCCAGCAACTCTGGCTTAAAAATATAAATACCTGCCAGAATAGTAGTCTTGATATCCGGTTTCTCTTCTATCCCGGTCACATTATCACCATCATAATAGATGTTGCCAAACTGGAAAGGAGTAACGATTTCCTTGGTTCCTATGGTCAAAAGAGAACTCTTCTGCACGGCAAAATCATACAGTTTGCCATAATCGAGGAGGGTAAGAATATCTCCGTTCATGACCAGAAAAGGTTCTGTCAGATAACTTTCCAGGAGTTTCATGGGACCGGCTGTCCCAAGGGGGATATCTTCTTTGCTGATAATTAGCTCTACTCCGTATTTGGAACCATCCCCAAAGAAATTCTCAATATAGCTTGATTTGTAGTTAGTTGCCAGAAAGATCTGCTTAAACCCGTGTTTTGCCAGATGTTCAATCTGGATTTCCAGAACCGCTTTTTCGCCAATCGGCAAAAGAGGTTTGGGGATTACTTCGGTAAAGGGTTTCAACCTGGAACCCAATCCCCCTGATAAAATTACTGCTTTCATAAATGTCTATCCTAAATGCTGTTTATTGCGTCAATCCACTGCCGGCTGCAAGTATCCCAACTCACTTCCCGTTTTAACCAATCAACAGGAATGGTTCTAATAACCAATTCATGAGCCAAAACAGCGCTAATGGTATTAGACCAACTTTCATCGTATCTGGAGTTCAATAGTATCCCAGCATTATTTTCAAGCAATAGTTGCTGGGTCGCCCCATTATCAGTTTGTATGATTGGCAATCCCATCGCCATAGCTTTTACTACTGATACTGTGCTGCCGCTGTTATTAGGAACAGATACGAATACATCACTGGCAGAAAGGTAGGTTCTAATAAGCTTATCGCTGATAAAGCCGGTAAACCGCACCTTTTCGTTCAGGTCATATTTAGTAACTAATCTCGCCAAACAATCAACATATGTTTTTATACCAGTTCCAGTAATTATGCATAAAAAGGTCTGATCTTTTGCTTTGTGTAATGCTTGCAGCCATTTATCCAACTGGTATTCCTGAGTAAGTCGCTGTGACATGAGAAAGATAAATGTATGTTCAGGTAATCCCAGAGCTTTTCTGGCTTCGCACTTGGTCATGCAATTTTCCCAAAAGGAAAGGTCTATACCGATTCTGGCAAAAAAAACTCTCTTATCTGGATAAAGGCGGTTTAATTTCTCGGCAGCTATTTGGTGCATGACTTGTATATTGCCGATGAGTCCAAGTCTTCTTTTTTCCTGAAAATACAGTGCTACTCTGTGTATAAGTTTCAGAATATTATAAGTAAATCCTATCTTTGGTATGAGATAGTCTTCACTTATAAAATGATAATAGAGCACTTTTGCAGTGGCATGCCTGATAGCTCTATGCAGGAGTCTGCAGAATTCCACAGTAGTTGCCAGCAAGACCACTGTGGAAGGATCTTGGTTGCACAGTGTCTTAAGCTCCTGTTCCAGTAAATCTGAGTAAGGCAGCCTTTTCCTTTGCATCCCCTGATAATAAGATCTTGCCGTAACCGGATATGACCGGTAGATTAAACCGTCATCAAAAACGTGTTGATATACAATATCTGCCCTGTCATCCGGACGCCAGACTTCCCAATGGATTGTTTTATCTGCAGCCAAAACATGCTCACCTATCAACCCACCCCAGTCATACTTTGGGAAGAACACCTTCTCCCCGCTTTTATTTGTTGTATAAGGATAATCTGTATAATCCGAACCGGAGGTTGCCGCATTCAGGTTTTCATATTTGGGTGAAAACGGGATGACAAATATGACTCTCATCCCATTATTCCTTATCAATCAGCTCAGTGACAATGTATGACTTCATCTGCCGGGGACTAAGAGCTTGTTTAAGGAATGTCAGGTCTTCCGGTTTGATCAGCCTTAACAACCACAATCCACCATAAGTAACCACAAAGAACAATATCCCAACTCCTGCTTCAGCTAACAGCTTCCCTTTTACGATGCCAAACAAGTAGAAAAACATGCCGTAGCTGACCAACAAAGCAGCAATTATTTTAAGCATATCTTTGCTCAATGATACATCTGCTATAGCTTTGGAGCTTTGCCTGTATACGAAATAAGACAAGATATACATGATGAGTAAAGCCAGAGCTGTTCCGGTAGATTTCAAATTTACCAGTTTGGGGTGAGTCATCACTACCAGAATAACGAGATAAAACAACAATATACCAAATTGGATGACCATATATTTGTAATACTTACCGGCAGCTACCAGTATATTGCCATATGGAATCATCATCGTATAGAGATACAAAGCCAGTGTTATTATTGACATGGGCACTACTGATGGAGCATATTGACTACCCAAAAGAACTCTGACAATCGTGGGAGAATAAATCACCACAAAAAGGACGGTTGGAAATATATATAGCAATGACATCCTGTGATACTGTGATACTTTATTTTTTAGTTCGGCAATCTCACCTCTGGCGATGTAACCTGAGAACAGCGGAAAAAACATTGTGCCTATATTGGTAGCTATAATCTGGATAAATCCACCTATTTTATAACTGGCTCCATAATAACCTACCTCTGTGGCTGAAACAAAAAACTTGAGCAAAACCTTATCCAGATTAGCTATTAAACCGTTAGCTATTGCAGCAAACATAAAAGGAATAGATATAAGGATGTACCTCTTACTCAAATCTTTATCAAATGAACCGATTACTTGTTTGCGCATAAGAAACAAAGAGACTCCGAGTAACAGCAGAACATGGATTACGTTCCATGTCGCCAACATCAGAATCCTGAATCCTAAAAGCACAATGACGATCTTTGCTATGGAAGAAATTAGATTTACACCAATATTGGGAATGTCCTGTTTGGCTTGCTGAATGTTGGCAGCAAAAGTAGTTTGTGCAATTGCTATGATCGAAGTAATAGCTGTAACAAGTATTGTTGCATATATACAAAACTCAGTATCAAATCCTTCGAAATCTACTCTGAATCCGTATTTCTGTATCCAAAAAAATCCCAGAGCTACAGCTATGAACAGAATTGTGGTATACTTAACCATGCGGACATATGTGCCTAAACACCTATCTAAGGGCTGTCCTTCGGATATGAGCTTGATATGAGCTCCACCAAAACCAAGTTGTGTCAAGAATCCGAATACACTAACATATGATAAGGCAAAGGTTAGTTTACCCATAACATTCGGACCAGCAATCCTGGCAATTACAATACTAGAAACAATTCCCAGCAATTGTATTACTATCTGAGACACATAACTGAGAATAAACTTCTGTTTCAGCATTTTCCCTAAATTACGTTTACCATTCCACAATGCTCAGTGTAGATCCGGCAGATACTGTCCACAATTGCAGTATTGGCATCATATTTGCCGATTGAACATGCCCTTACTGATGTATATTGTGGAAAATTTTTTATCATATACTCCATCTTGACTTTCAACTCGTTTCTTGATTTTAAAAAAACTCCAATATCCTCAGTCCGGCAATCCAATATATCGATACGTGAACTTACTACAGGTCGGTTCGATGCCAGTGCTTCCAAAAGGCTGACATCAAATCCGACAGTATCAAAAAATATTGGGTGGACAAAAAAATCACACGCGCTAAAGTATTTGGGCATCTCAGGCCAAGTCACGTAACCTGGAAGAATGCTATTTATTGAAAGCAGTTTTCTATATAGATCTTGTTCTTCCGGAACGTTTGGACCAACAAATACTAATCTGATATTGAATTCACATTGAAGAGCTTTTACAGCTTCATATAAAAGATCAGCTCCCTTAAGTTTCGCCACTTGCCCCACAGCCATAACTATAATTTCATGCTGACCGATACCAAGCATTTTCCTTGCTTCTGCTTTAGTCAGCCTATTGAAATAATCGTAATCAGCTCCGACTGGGATAAATCCAATTTTATCGCCAAGTCTTTGTTGTTCTAAATAGGTCTGTGTCGC
>DAHVPA010000075.1 GCA_027318525.1 Candidatus Cloacimonadota bacterium
AGTGATGGACGATATGGACATTAAGGACAGAATAGATTCTTTTGCCTAGAAGTCCAGATAAGAGGCTATTATTGCCGGGTCAGGGATTTGTCAAGAAACGTGCTCGTTCAGATATTTGACGAACTCGGGATGAAGGAAAAAACGGCAGAAAGCGACGCCATTTATATTGATTTGGGAAGTGCTTTGTTTGCTGAGCCAGAGCAGATGTTTGGCTGCTTCGTGACAACCTGCCAGCTTGAGTTTTTCAGCCACATTTGTAACATCGGGATAATTTTTTCCAATCCTGTTACGCAGGAAAGGCGTGGTCTTGAGCTCTCGGTTAAACAGCATGAGAGAATCCGCATATTCGCTGAGAGCAGGCAAGAAAAAGCGTTTGCGGATTTTACCGGCATCCAGATAGCGGATTATGGTATGAATAGCTGCTTTGCTTTTATCAAAAACATTTGGCTCAAAGGGAGTCAGGAAGTTGTTACGCAGAGTGGGTAATTCTCTCAGAGGAGAGAGTTTTTCAGTAAACAGACATTTGCGGACATAGGTGAAATAAACTTCCTGGTCAGTTTTCTCACTGAATTTAAGCTTGGCAAAGAAATTCATAAGGCGGCGATCGTAAAAGGGCAGGTAAAATCTAAAGCCTTTGGCGTTGTAACAGGAAAGGGTATTGATAATATACTTGCGTTCGTTATGATGCTGGTTCCACTGCTCTTCAGCAGAAATCAGACCCGGGTGGTTCGGATAATATTTTGTGGTCATCAATTCATCAAACTGCTTCCAGAGCAGGTTTCTGAACGTCCCTGAGGAAATTGCAGTGAGATGGAAATATTTGTCAAACAGATACCGGGTCATCTGTTGCGGTTCACTGATTTTGCGCAGAGCAGGAGTAATGTAACGACCTGTGAGCCAATCCCCGCCAAAGCCTTTGACAATGATATTATTATCTTTATCCAGCAAACTGGAAGAAATCAGGTCTGTCTCATTGGGAATGCTCCTGCCTTGGGTGCAATACTGATAAACCCTGTTCAGCATCTCATCGTTGAAATAACTGGTGCAGCTTTCGCGGGTAAAATTATGGTGATGATGTGTAAAACCGAACTGGGAAGCGAGTTTGGCGGCGATATGTTTATCCTGGTTCAAGTCGGATCCAAAAGAATAGGTCTGAAACGGCTTTTCTTTTTTAAGCAGACACCCCAGCAGCACACGAGAATCAATGCCACCACTCAGGCTGAGCGTATATTCGCCTTTGGCAGTCTCAGGGAAAAGACTGTGCAGAATTACGGAAAGCTTGGTATAATCAAGGCTGCGCTCATTAACAGAGAAATAATTGAACCATTTTTTGCATTCCAGTTTGCCGGTAACGAGGTCAAAATGATACAGCGTGCCCGGCATACACTCCAGAATGTTTGCAAAGACTGTGTCCTGTCCCAAAGTAAAACCTGTTGCCAATACGGCACAGACTGCTCTATCCAAGAGGTTTTGCTTACCCTGCAAAAGCATGGGATTGTCAGTCAGGACAAGGTTTCCGCCCTCCATCTGATAAAATAGTGCATAGCCTCCAAAATGGTCAATGGAGAAATAAAGTTTGTTTTCTATCAGATAGATAAACCGGAACGCACCGTTGATGGAATTAAAGAGATCGTTGGGAGTCTGGTCGTTTAAAAGGTTGGCAATTTCCTGCTCAGCATCAGCGTCATAAAGCAGCTTGCCATTGTAATTGATATAACCGCGAAAGAACAGATTTCTCTGTCCCAGATTCACTTCGCAACTATCCAGAATGATTCTGTAATTCATCGTTTTTTGTAACTCCCAAGTCAAAGAGATGCTAAAACGGAGGTGGGAAAATTTGGCAAGAAATATTTTTCAGGTGTTTAACAAACTATCAAAATTGTGGCAGCACGTTTATCGGATTATAATCCATAGAAAAGAAAATATATTTGTCTGCGGAAAAAAAGAGTCATAACCTGCAGAAAAAAAAACCCCATCTGTTTTAAGACGGGGCTAAGATTGAGCTGCTTTGAGTTAAATAATCAATTAACCAGGTCGGCAGCTTTGATGTCTTCGGTTTTGGGTTTTCTTGGTGCTCTGGCTTTTTTGGCAGGGGCGGGTTTGGCTTCTTCCTGCTGGACAGCGGATTGGACAAACTCGATAATAGCCATGGGAGCTGAATCACCTTTGCGAAAACCGGTTTTGAGGATACGAGTGTATCCGCCGGCTCTATCCTGCATTTGCGGAGCCACTTCTTCAAACAATTTTTTAACCAGAGTGCGGTTGCCTAAAACGCTGTAAGCAAGGCGGCGGGATGCAACAGAATCCTTCTTTCCGTAAGTAATCAGACGTTCCACATAACTGCGGAGAGATTTAGCTTTAGCCAGAGTAGTCTCGATTCTGCCTTTGGGGCTGATAATCATGGACTTGACCAAGTTACGGAACATGGCAGTTCGATGTGCTTTTTCCCTTCCGAATTTTCTTCCTTCTACTCTATGACGCATTATTTCACCTTCTTTTTAGTAGCGCTCGGGACCGGTTTTTTCGGTGGTGTTGCGCTCTTTTTTGCTACTGATTTGGTTTTGGGTGCAGGAGCTTCTTCTTCCTCAATCACAGGTTGGGGCTGGACCGGAATTCCTCTGCTGCGGGCATCATTGATTCTTTTATTGATGCTATCAACATCCATACCCAGCGTAAGATCATATTTCTTGAGTTTCTGAACGATTTCTTCCAGAGATTTCTTACCGAAATTTCGGAATTTCAGCATCTCTGGTTCGGATTTTCCAACCAATTCGCCGATGGTGTAGATATTAGCCTGATCCAAACAATTGGCGGCACGAACAGTGAGTTCAATTTCCTTGACGCTCATCTTGAGGATGCGCTCCAGCTCTTCCAATTCGGGATCAAGCTGGACGTCGCGGATATATTCCGGCTCTACTTCAAAGAGACAAAGCTTGCCAAACATATCCTTGAGAATCTTGGCGGAAAGGAACAGAGCATGTTTGGGCTCAAAAGCACCATTGGTCCAGACTTCAAGAATCAGCTTATCGAAGTTCATTTTCTCTTTCACGCGTTGATGGGTGACTGAGAAATTGACTTTGAGCACAGGGGAATAAATAGAATCAATGGGAATGGTGCCGATGGGTTTGCCTTCCACATCCTGCTTATCAGCCGGGATATACCCTCTGCCGATACCAATCCAAAGCTCAATTTTGAAATCGATGTTTTCTGTGATTTCCAGCAGGTAGAGGTCTTTGTTGATGATTTTAACATCAGCAGTTTCACGAATTTCGGAAGCTGTAACAACGCCTTTGCCCTTATGCTCCAGGACTACCATAATCTCATCCACGCTGTTGGTCTGAACAATAAGCTGTTTGAGGCGCAGAATCAGATCAATGTAATCGGAATTGGTGCCGGGAATCGGCGTGAACTCGTGATGCAAGCCTTCAATCCTGACGTGACGGACAGCCGCACCTTGAATGGATGAAAGCAAGACACGACGCAGGGTGTTGCCGATGGTGGTTCCGAAACCTGGTTCCAGAGGACCTATTTCAAATTTGCCATAGGTTCTGGAATAAGTAGATTCCTCTACTTCCACAGTTTCGGGCATCTGTAACTGTTCAAGAAACATCATAAACAGACTCCTCTCTTCCTGTCACTAATTACTTGGAATAGAACTCGACTATCAGCCTGACATCAACCGTGCTCGGAATATCCGAAACAACAGGAATTGAAAGGAACTGACCATTAGCCTGTTCTTTATTAACACTCAGCCAGGAATAAGGCGAAGTGGTTTCGGTGCGTTCCATGGCATCGAGAATCATCTTGTTGCTGCGGCTTTTTTCCCTGACTGCAATAATGTCGCCCGGTTTGACCAGATAGGACGGTATATCGACTTTATTTCCATTGACTGAAATATGACCGTGATTTACAAACTGACGTGCCTGCATCCTGGTGACAGCAAACCCCAGACGATACACCACATTGTCAAGCCGCCTTTCCAGAAGCTGCAGAAGATTGTCACCGGTAACGCCGGACATTTTTTCTGCTTTCACAAAGTAGTTGTGAAACTGCTTTTCCAACAGGCAATAGATCAGTCTAAGCTTTTGTTTTTCTTTCAGATGCATGCCATAATCACTGACTTTGCGACGGAAAGACTTGCCATGCTGTCCTGCGGGGAAGTTTCTCTTGGTTAGAATGCGGTCGTATTTGGCGGTTCCGAAAATGTTTTCACCAAAACGGCGGCAGAGTTTAGCTTTGGGTCCTGTATATCTTGCCATTTCTATGCTCCTTAGATACGCCTTGTTTTGGGTGGACGGCAACCGTTGTGCGGAATGGGGGTTTCATCTTTAATCATGGAAACGCGCAAACCTGCAGCATTAATCGCCCTAATGGCAGATTCTCTTCCACCACCGGGACCTTTGACAATCACTCCAACCTTGGAGACACCCATTTCGATGGCGGCTTTTGCCACTTCTTCTGCAGCCAGCTGAGCTGCAAAGGGTGT
Organism: Candidatus Cloacimonadota bacterium; assembly: GCA_027318525.1. Classification (GTDB taxonomy): domain Bacteria; phylum Cloacimonadota; class Cloacimonadia; order Cloacimonadales; family Cloacimonadaceae; genus UBA5614. The sequence goes on from DAHVPA010000075.1 coordinate 4,487, forward strand.
GCTCTTGCGGGAGCCTTTGTAACCAATCTTACCGCCACTGGACCAGGCTAAGACGTTGCCGGCTTTGTCGGCAAATGAGACTATCGTATTATTGAAGCTGGAGTGGACAAAGACCAGCCCTTCATCATAAGCCAGACGAACTCTTTTCTTCTTAACTCTTGTTTTTTTAGCCATTTAACCTGCTCCTATTTCTTCTTCTTGATAGCGCCAGCTCTAGGTCCCTTACGGGTGCGGGCATTGGTATGGGTGCGCTGTCCTCGAACCGGTAAGCCTCTTTTGTGTCTGAGACCACGGTAACAGCCGATTTCCATCAAACGCTTGATGTTCATGGCTGTCTGAGTCCTAAGAGCGCCTTCCACCACATACTCATGCTGAACCAGGTCGCGCAGAATCTTTTCTTCATCGACGGTAAGGTGGAGATTTTCTTGTTTTCATCAATATTGGCTTTTTTGACAATTTCCTGGGCAAGGGATCTTCCGATGCCGTAGATATAGGTCAACCCAATAACGACTCTCTTAGTTTTAGGAATTTCAATACCAGCAATATGTGCCAAGTTTTTCCTCCTCGGTTATCCCTGACGCTGTTTGTGCTTCGGGTTTGAACTGCAGATGACCCGGACAACGCCATGCCGTTTGATAATTTTACAATCCTTGCAGATTGTCTTGATAGAAGCTTTAACTTTCATTTAATATCTCCTGCTAAGTGACTGCCCGGTATGAGCAGCTGCAACATATTCGGAATTACCCGATCATTTATATCTGTATGTGATTCGACCCCTGGTCAAATCATAAGGTGACAACTCAATTTTCACTTTATCGCCGGGTAGTATGCGGATATAATTCATCCTCATCTTACCTGAACTGTGCGCCAATATCTCGTGCCCATTTTCCAGCTCAACCTTGAACTGCGTGTTGGGCAAGGCTTCCTTAACTATCCCTTCAACTTCTATAACGCCTGATTTTCCCATCTATCAACCTCTTGTTGGCGAAACCATCAACCGCAACGGGTTAAGATTTCAGGTTCGCCATCGGTAACCAGGATTGTATGCTCAAAATGAGCAGATAGCGAGCCGTCCGCAGTGGAAAACTCCCAGCCTTTTTCACGAACCCTGTTGGTTCCGACATTGACCATTGGTTCAATTGCCAAAGTCATGCCTGCTTCCAATCTGGGACCTTTGCCTTTTTTGCCGATGTTGGGGATTTGGGGAGATTCATGCAACTCCCTACCTATACCATGACCTGTCAAATCATCCGCCAGATAAAATCCTTTGGATCTGACATAAGTTTCGATTGTGGCAGAGATATCTCCCACCCTGTTACCGGGAAACGCCTGGCTGATGCCGGCTGCCAAAGATCTATCAGTTACTTCCAGCAATTGTCTTGCCAGTTCGGATACCGAACCAACCATATATGTCCTGGCAGCATCTCCATGATAGCCGTCTTTGTAAACTCCCACATCAATGCCAAGGATGTCACCATCCTCAAGAATGGTTTCCCGTGAAGGTATTCCATGCACAATCATAGAATTAACCGATGCGCAAATAGCTCCGGGATATGGTGGAAGCCCCGGAACAGAATAACCTTTGAAGGATGGAACTCCGCCCTGATTATGGATAAAGCCATCGGCGAATTGATCAATCTCCCATGTAGAAATCCCAGGTTTGATCAGGGTTTCTAGTTCCTGAAACAACCTGGCAATAATCAGGCAGCTTTGCCTCATCTTGGTAATTTCATCGGGAGACTTAATATAAATCATGTTTTAATAACTCTGCCTTCCGCGCAGTTTACCCTTACGCATGAAACCATCATAATGACGCATGACAAGGTGAGACTCTATCTGCTGCAATGTATCCAGCGCTACACCAACCACAATAATCAATCCTGTGCCGCCAAAGTAAAAAGGCAGATCAAGCCTGGAACTCATTATCTCCGGCATCAGAGCGATTGCGGCAAAGAATATAGCTCCGGGAAGAGTGATTCTCGTCAGGACACCATTGATATATTCAGCTGTCTTCTTGCCGGGTTTCTTGCCTGGGATATGTCCACCGTATTTCACCATATTTTCTGCCATTTCGGTCGGGTTAAGCACGATAGCAGTATAAAAATACGCAAAGAATATAATCATGGCTACATATAGGACAGTATAAAGAGCTGCTCCGGGTGACAACCAGACGCGCAATGTCTCCCAAAATCCACCACTGCGCCCAAAAACCGAAGCGAGGGTGGCTGGAAACATTAGAACTGATTGTGCAAAAATAATCGGAATCACACCGGCAGTGTTGACACGTAAAGGAATAAATGTGCTTTGTCCGCCATACACTCTTCTTCCCACAATACGCTTTGCATATTGAACAGGAATTTTGCGGGTGGCTTCTGTAACCAGAATAACTGCTGCTGTGACAGCCACCATGACCACGATTGCAAGAATGGCTTTTAGAATATGCAATGAACCATTTGCTACGAGTTGGTACATATTGAGGAATCCCTGAGGATATCTGGCTATGATACCCGCAAAAATAATCAGAGAGATTCCATTGCCAATCCCGTTTTCCGTAATCTGTTCACCAAGCCACATGACTATCATGGTACCCGTAATTAGTGTAACAACACAGGTAAAATAAAACAGAAAGTTAGGATTGGGGACTACACCACCTGAAAGGCTTGCCAGCCAGATGGCAATAGTTATAGCATTGAACGCAGCAATAGCCACTGTCCCATAACGAGTGATTTGGTTGAGTTTTTTCTGACCGTCAGCGCCTTCTTTCCTAAGCTTTTCAAAATAGGGAATAATGCTACCCAGCAGTTGGATCACGATTGATGCAGTGATATACGGCATTATGCCCAGCGCAAAGATTGAAGCTCTTTCAAAGTTTCCGCCGACAAACAGATCCAGTAAACCAAATAAATTGTTCCCCTGGGTTTGGGCAGATTCAAAGAAACCTCTCAGAGCAGTGGCATTTATTCCCGGTGTAGGGACAAAGCTTCCCAACCTATATAACACAAGGAACAAAGCCGTAAACAGAATCTTCTTCTTTAAATCAGGAACTCTGAATACGTTAGCAATAGTCTTAAACAAGTTATATTACCTCCGCCTTGCCGCCATTCTTCTCAATAACAGCCAGGGCGTTTTTGGAAAACGCATTGGCTTTGATATGAACAGCTTTGGTGAAGTCATTGGCTGATCCTGCCAGGATTTTTACTGGGCTGTTGGCTTTCTTGCCTTTGGATACAATCAGACCTTTTTCTACAAATTTGCTGATGTCCCATTCAGTCTCTTCGTAATCCTGCAAGCTGATCAGATTAATAACCCTGAATTCGACCTTGAATATATTTTTAAAACCGCGTTTGGGCAGACGTCTTTGGATGGGCATCTGACCGCCTTCAAACCAAGCGGGGACTTTTCCACCAGCTCTGGCTTTGGTCCCTTTGTGACCGCGACCTGCCTGATGTCCACTACCGGAACCCTGTCCTTTACCCAATCTCTTCTTTTTCTTATACCCATCGGGTCTTTTCAAGTTGCTTAATGTTAACATAAGTACTCCTATTTACCGGCAGTCACATCTGAGACATTTTCCACTTTGACCAGAAACTTGACCTTATCGATCATGCCGAGAATTTCGGGACTGTCATCATGGATTCTGCTTTTACCAATTCTCCCTAAACCAAGAGCTTTCACTACACGCTTATGGTTTTCCTTATGGCGAATTGTACTGTGTATCTGAGTAACTTTTATCTTCATTATTGTTCCTCCCCGTCAGTCTCGACAGAGGATGCTTTACTTTTGGGGGCTTCCGGGTCATTCGCGTGCAGGGTGGCCAGTCCCCCGGGGTGACCGGTGTTCCAGGCCTTGAGCAGCGCCAAAGCGGCGCCGTCGCGCAC
>DAHVPA010000076.1 GCA_027318525.1 Candidatus Cloacimonadota bacterium
TGTGGATGCTGGACGAATACGAGACCATTCATGGGGCAAAATTCCCCGGATTCATCACCGGCAAACCTGTCGGCATGGGCGGTTCTCTGGGTCGCACCGAAGCCACCGGTTATGGTGTTGTTTTCACACTGCGCGAAGCTTTGAAAGAACTGAACATCCCGGTCGAAAAGACCAAGGCAGCCGTGCAGGGCTTCGGCAATGTCTCCCAATATGCCATCCGCCTTTACAACAAGCTTAAAGGCACTGTCATCGGCGTTTCCTGCTGGGACCAGCATGACCAGACCTCCTATTATTTCCGCAAAGCCGACGGTATCAATATTGACAAACTGGTTGGCATCACCGACCGTTTCGGCGGCATTGACAAAGACAAAGCCAAGAAACTCGGCTATGAAATCCTGCCCGGCGACAAGTGGATTGAAGAGGATGTTGACATCCTGCTGCCCTGCGCCCTGGAAAATCAAATCACCAAGGAAACCGTCACCAAAATTAAACCCAATGTCAAAGTCATCGCTGAAGGCGCCAATGGTCCCACCACTCCCGAAGCCGACTCCGTTCTCAAAGAACGCGGCATCTTTGTGGTTCCCGATTTCTTAGCCAATGCCGGTGGCGTGACCTGCTCCTATTTTGAACAGGTGCAGTGCAACATGAACTATTACTGGGAAAAGGACGAAGTCCTCGCCAAGCTGGATGTCAAGATGACCTCCGCTTTCCACGAAGTCTATGCCCTCAGCCAGAAAAGAAGCCTCTATATGAGAGATGCAGCTTATGTCATCGCCATCAACCGTGTTGTCGAAGCCTGCAAGCTCAGAGGCTGGATCTAATTAACTAACCTAACGCACATACAGGGGAAGGTTTTCATTCCTCACCTTCCCCCTTTTTTTTACGTTCCTTTTACACTGCGGGGAGTTATCGTGGGCTTACCCCACGAAGACCCCTCGTTAATCCCTCGAAGTGATTAATATATCTATATAGCTCAGATTGCGGAGCTGTGTTTAGTAAAAAATACCTGAAAAGAGGAAAACGGCGAATGGATTTGAAAGAATTCCAACGGCAGGAAGGGAAAGCCATGCAGGGCTTTTCCTATATCGGAACAGGCGAACAGGGCGGCAAAGCCAAGGGACTTGCCCTGATGAAGGAAATGCTGGAAGAAGCGTTTCCGGGCGGCGAGTATGAAGACATCCGGGTGGATATACCCCAGATGGTGGTCCTGCGCACCGATATCTTTGATATGTTTATGCAGAACAACGACTTGTATGATGTGGCTCTGACCAGCAACGATGACAATTACATCGCCCTGCAGTTTCAGAAAGCCAGCCTGCCGGTGGAAATCGTGGGTGACCTCATGAATCTGGTCTCCTCCATCCGCAAACCATTGGCGGTGCGCTCTTCCGCCTTGTTGGAAGACAGCCTGCATGAACCATTTGCCGGAGTCTATGAATCCAAAATGATTCCCAACCGCAGTCCCGAAGCAAATATCCGCTTCAACCAATTGACAGAAGCCATCAAGTTTGTCTATTCGACGCAGTATTTCCACAAAGCCAAGGCATATTTCAAGGCGATAAAAAAAGACATCAGGGATGAGAAGATGGCAGTCATCATCCAGGAAGTGGTGGGGGACAGGTATGACGATTATTTTTACCCGACCATAGCCGGAGTCATCCGCAGTCTGAACTTTTATCCCAGCGGCAATGCCAGACCGGAAAACGGGATTGTGCAGCTCGCCATGGGACTGGGCAAGACGATTGTGGACGGCGGCAAATCCTGGTGCTACAGTCCGCGTTATCCTGCATCCCCGCCTCCCTACAACAACATCAGGGATATGCTTGAGAATACGCAGACCCGGTTTTGGGCAATCAATATGGGGCAGATTGAAGAATTTGACCCGACCACAGAAACGGAATATCTGGAGCAGCTTGACATCTCGGAAGCGGAAAAAGCCGGCATCATGCACGAGCTTGCCTCGACCGTTACAGTGGATGACATCATCTCTCCGGGACTGACTGAGGAAGGACCGCGCCTGCTCAATTTTGCGCCAATCCTGCAGTATGACAGGCTGCCGCTCAATAACCTGATTAAAAAGATTTTGCTCAAAGCGGAAGAAAAGACGGGGGAACGCGTGGAAATAGAATTTGCCATGCGCCTGCCCGGCGGAGAAAACCCCCAGAGCTATCTGGAGCATGACCCGGAGATTGACCAGCCGCACTTCGGCTTTTTGCAGGTGCGTCCGCTGGCAGTATCCTCCAGCATTATCGATATCGACGAAAAAGACTTTGACAAAAAAGACCTGCTGGTGCAGGCTGACAGGGCGCTGGGTAATGGCGAAACGGAACTGATTGCTGATATCGTATTTGTAAAGCCGGAAGTGTTTGACGTGGCACATTCGAGGGAAATCGCCTCGGAGATAGACAGTCTGAACGAGACACTGCTGGAAAGCGAAAAGCCATATCTGCTGATGGGTTTTGGCAGATGGGGCACCGCTGACCCGTGGCTGGGGATACCGGTGGTCTGGAGTCAGATTTCCGGTGCCAAGGTCATTGTGGAGACAACCATTCCGCAGTTGCATGCCGATTTCAGCCAGGGCAGCCACTTTTTCCACAATGTGTTCAGCAGTGGAGTATATTATTTCAGTGTGCAGGAAGGTCATGAGCAAAAGATAGATTGGAAATGGCTGCAAAAGCAGCAGATTGTGGCAGAGACGACCTATGTCAGACATGTCAGGCTCAGCCGCCCGCTGAAGGTCAAAGTTGACGGCAGAAGCGGCAAAGGAGTTATTCTGAAATGACGGTTTCCAACCAGATCAATTCCCTGCTGGAAAGGGCAAAAGAGCTCAATTGCCTTTACCGCATCAGCGAGATTCTGAAAGATAACGAAACACCTCTGCCGGAGATTCTGCACAATCTGACCGCAACCATAGTGGAAGGATGGCAGTATCCGGAGCGTTGCAGAGCCAGAATCAACTGCGGGGAACTGGTTGCCGAGATGCCGGGTTTTATGGATAGCGGCTGGAAGCAGAGCTCTGCCTACCACTATGAGGCGGAAGAAAGCTGCGTGATCGAACTCTCCTATTCGGACTGGGATAGGGATGAAAGTCCTTTTCTGCCGGAAGAACAGCAGCTTCTCGACCTGATTGCCGCCATGGTGGGTGAAGCTGTGCTCAAGCGGCGCAACCTGCAGGCAAAACCTGCCATTACCGAAGAAATAGGAGCCAAATCAGACTGGCGCATAGTCATCGACCTCCTCAAAAAAAGCGATCCTGACCAGTATCAGCGGATTGCGCGCAAACTGCTCAACTATCTGTCCGGATTGGGCATCGAAGCAGCCCGCAGCCTGCTTGCCACCTTTGGCGAAAAGAAGAACAGGCAGGATACGGATAATATTTACGATACCAACCGTCCATTTTACCGGGAAAACAAGCTGCAGCTTGACAGGTTGCTGCAGTCTGCTTTTAGAATAGCGGAAGAAAACCTGGCGGATGCAGAGATTTACAACCACATAGAAGTCTGGCTGCAAGGCGAGAAAATCAGCTTTCTGGTCCAGGCTCTGGAGAATCTTTCCTTTTCGCTCAATACCATCCAAGATGCGCTGCACCGCTTTCATAACCTCAATCTGGAAAGCATCGACCTGCCTCAACCCACCCGCGATAATATCATCGTCCTGCTGCTCTTGCGCTTCTTTACCGAACAGCTTGAATTCATCAGCGTCTCCAAACACCATCTCGATATCGACGACTTTGTCGAGCTTGTGCGCAAGATAGTCTTCCCCACCAACAGCTATGGAAAACTGGGCGGAAAAAGCGCCGGTCTCTTTCTCTCCCATAATATCCTTAAACGGGTCAAAGCGCACAAACTCAGGCTGGATCAGGTTAAAGTGCCCAAAACCCGTTATCTGCTGTCGGACGCTTTGCATCAGTTTCTTAACTTTAACGAACTGAACGAACTGATTGAACAGAAATATAAGACAATTGAACAAATCAGGGATGAGTATCCCAATATCGTCCAGGTCTTCAAAAACTCAAACTTTCCGCCCAATATTGTGAGCGGACTGGCTCTGGTGCTGGATGAATTTGGAGACAAACCAATCATTGTGCGCAGTTCCAGTCTGTTGGAAGACAGGGTGGGCGCAGCCTTTTCCGGTAAATACAAGAGTCTCTTCCTTGCCAATCAGGGCAGCAGGGATGAACGGCTTTCCGCACTTCTGGATGCCATTTCGGAAGTCTATGCCAGCACCTTTGGTCCGGATCCGGTGGAATATCGCAAGGAAAGAGGTCTGCTCGATTATCATGAGGAAATGGCAATCATTATACAGGAAGTGGTTGGCACCAAAGTGGGGCATTACTGGCTGCCTGCTTTTGCGGGAGTTGCCTTTAGCCACAATGAATTCCGCTGGTCACCCCGCATCCAGAGAAGCAACGGTCTGCTCAGGCTGGTTCCAGGGCTGGGCACCCGTGCCGTGGACAGGGTCAGCGACGATTTTCCCATTCTGATTTCACCGGGACAGCCCAACCTCAGGGTAAATCTTTCCACAGATGAAATCCTGCGTTATTCACCGCATAAGATTGACGTCATCAACCTGCAGTCCAATACCTTTGAGACTATAGATTTTGACGATTTGTATGCCGAAGCAGGCGCAGAATATCCAATGGTGGACAAGATTGTGTCCATATACAGGGATGGCAATATCCTCAGTAAACCGGCAATCAGCATGGACTATGAAAAAGACATGCCGGTGGTGACCTTTGACGGGCTGATTGACAAAACAGATTTCATGCCGCGCATCAAATCAATTCTGGACCAGCTCGAATCAGTCATGGGTGTGCCTGTCGATATCGAATTTGCCTATGACGGCAAAGAACTCTACATTCTGCAGTGCAGAGCTCAAAGCTCCAGTCCGGAGAACCGTCCAGCCGCCATTCCCAAAGACCTGCCGGAAAAGAATATCATCTTCAACGCCCATAAATATGTCCCCAACGGCATTATACAGGAAATCAGCCACGTGGTGCTGGTGGACCCGGAAAGGTATTCAGCTCTGGGCAGTGCGGAAGAAATGAAGATGGTGGGCAGGATTGTGGGCAGACTGAACAAGATACTGCCTAAACATAAGTTTATACTGCTGGGACCCGGACGCTGGGGCAGCAGAGGTGATATCAAGCTGGGAGTAAGCGTGACCTATTCCGATATCAGCAACGCCTCCATGCTGATAGAAATCGCCCGCAAGAAAGGTAATTATACCCCGGATGTGTCTTTCGGAACACACTTCTTCCAGGACCTTGTGGAATCAGGCATCCGCTATCTGCCGCTTTATCCTGATGATGAGGATGTTATTTACAACGAAACTTTCTTTAACCGGGCAGGCAATATCCTGACTAAACTGCTGCCTGACGCCGGAGACTATACTGCTGTCATCAAAGTCATAGATATTGCCAAAAGCACCCACGGCAAAAAGCTCAATCTCCGTATGAACGGTGATTTGGATGAAGCTGTCGCCTATCTATCCGATTCCGAATTCAAGGAAGTTGAAACCACCGGACTGGAAGACCTTAACCGTCCTGAGGAAAAGCACTGGGTCTGGCGTCTGCGCATGGCGGAACATATCGCACATTGCGTCGATGCACGCAAATATGGGATTAAGGCGATGTATATCATAGGCAGCGTCAAAAACGCCACTGCAGGACCAGCCAGCGACATAGACCTGCTGATTCATATAGAAAGCACTGCCGCCCAAAAGAAAGCTCTTTCCGAATGGTTGAACGGCTGGAGTCAGTGCCTGGCTGAACTCAATTACCTGCGCACCGGATACCGCAGCAGTGAGCTGCTGGATGTGCATTACATTACCGACAAGGATATCAGGGAAAAGACCAGCTTTGCCGCCAAAATCAATGCAGTAACCGATGCAGCCAGAGCTTTGAACCTGAATTAACCAGATATGAACTGCTTCTTCGTAACCGACCTGCATGGCAATGTCAATGCCTTCAGCACCTTGTTCCAACTTATTATCCAGGAAAAACCGGAACTCGTCTTTATTGGGGGAGACCTTTTGTCCGGCGGTTTTTTGAGAACTGCCATGCATAACGGGGATATGCTGACAAAAGTAATCGGAGCTGGTTTTGACCAAGTTCGCCGGGAACTGGGAGACAGCTATCCGCAAATCTTTATCATCATGGGCAACGACGACCCTAAAAGTGAAGAAAGCCTGCTGTTACGCCAGGATAAACAGGGATTGTGGCATTACATCAATCAAAGGCATATCCGCTGGCAGAATTTGGATATCTACGGCTACAGCTGGGTTCCGCCTACTCCTTTTCACAACAAAGATTGGGAGCGCTATGATGTATCCCGTTACGTGGATATCGGCTGTCTTGCCCCCGAAGAAGGATATCACACCACCCCTGTGGTTTTGGCGGAAGTCCAGAACCGCACCATCAAGGAAGACCTGCAGGAACTTGCCGGTTCTGCCTCCATGTCCAGAGCTGTCTGGCTTTTTCATTCACCACCCTATAACACAGGCTTGGACAGAGCTCCCCTCGATGGCAAGATGATAGATTATGTGCCTTTGGATGTGCATGTGGGCAGTATTGCCATCCGAGAATTTATTGAGGAACATCAGCCCCTTGTCACCCTGCACGGGCATGTGCATGAATCATATGAACTGACCGGTATCTGGAAAGAGAAGCTGGGCAGGACTGTCTGCCTTTCTGCAGCTTCCACCGGCAAAGCCCTCACCCTTGTCCGCTTCAATACGGAAGAACCTGATGCAGCCCAAAGAACGCAAATCAGTTAAGAAACCCCCCGCTTCCGCAAATCCTGAAACCAGGCATCCGGAACAAAAGACTCAACGTCCTGAGATTACAGGTCTTTGCGTCAACTGCGAAAAACGTCACACCTGCCGACATTGCCGTCAACTGGGTGGTGTCTGGTATTGCGAAGAATACGAATAATCCTCTATCAACACTTTATCCCGTCTCTATATCCTGCCCTTTGAATAATTCTCTTGACACCCCAAATCCCTTGCCATAATAATGAACTATGTAAACAATCTGCTTTTACAAGCGAGGAGGATGCTATGAAACGCATGTGTATAGCTCTCTTTTTATTGGTCCTCTGGGCTGGACTTTGCGCCCAATGGAGCACAAGCTCAGCCACCCCCAATCTGATCTGCAGCCTGACCGATACCCAGGTCATGCCCAAAACAGCTATTACTTCCGGCGGCATAACCTGGATTGCATGGATGGACAATCTGACAGGCACTTATTATACTTATCTGCAAAAGTTGAATTCCCTCGGAGTCCCAGAGTTTACCAATCCCCTGCTGGTCAGTGATAACCTTACTGATACCTGGCTGACGGAGTGGGATTTGGATTGTGACCCGGAAGGCAATGCCATACTCTGCTTCCAGGATATCCGCCTGGGCACCAATAATGTGGTGATTTACAAGATTTCTCCCAGCGGAGTCTTTCTCTGGGGTGAAGACGGCATTATGCTGAGCAATGACACCACAGTTGATACCACAAACATGGCGCCGGTGATTTTGTGCATGTCTGATGGCAGGACAATTGCCGGCTGGCAACGTTCCGGCACCACGACAGAGACGCGTCTGCAGTGCATATCATCTCTGGGCAATCTGCTCTGGGGTCCTGCCGGCATCAGCATCACTGCGCCCAATCTGCGTTATACCTGGCCTCAGTTTTTGGAGTCGGACAACAACTGTGTTCTGGTCAAATACTTTGAGGATAGCGGTCCTGTCTGGGCTCCCACCCGTAAAATCCTGGTGCAAAAATACAGTGCCACTGGTGTCCCCCAATGGCTGACTCCGACTGTGGTGCAAAACCTGGGCGGAATTGCCGCCTGGACGCAATTGCTGAGCATTGATACGGACGGCATGAGCGGCATGCTCATCTGCTGGCATGACGACCGCAATGCGGAAAATATCTCCCACGGTTACATCCAGCGTATCATGGCAGACGGTGCTGTCACCATGCCGGTGGATGGGGTGCGGGTCTCGATGGAGAATGACTTTCATCAGTTTTATCCCAAGCTTGCCTATGAGCCTGTCCAGGAGCAGGTTTACGTCTTCTGGAACAGAGTCAATGGCAATCAGGATATGTGGGGACTTTCCATGCAAAAGCTGTCCTTGGCAGGAGAGCGACTTTGGGATACTAACGGTTTAAGCTTTGTCATGCTGGATATGTATCCCACCTATCCCATCCGTGCCTGCAGAATGGAAACAGGCGTCGTCTTTGTCTATAGCATCAGCCCTGCTTCCTCCAATGACCAGCTTGCC
>DAHVPA010000077.1 GCA_027318525.1 Candidatus Cloacimonadota bacterium
ACTTTACAGTAATACAGAACTGAAATTTTTAACTGATATGAGGATATGATGCTTGATAAGTTACTGACCATAGTCAACATAGTAAGAGACAACAAGGGGCTTCCGACCTTGCCGGAAATCAAACCCGAAAATGATTTGAGAACAGACCTCGGCTTTGATTCGCTGGATTTGGCGGAACTGACAGTCCGCATTGAAAAGGAAACCGGCGTGGATGTCTTTGCTGACAGCTTTGTGCTGACGGTGGGTGACATCTTGGGTAAAGTCTCAAAATAATGACCTGCAAGTTATTTCTTTACGACTACAGGGCTCAAAAGCACTACAGCTATGCTAATCTGTGTGAGGATTTGAGTTCTGCAACTACCGTAGGGAAATACTGCCACACGCATGGTCTTTACAACATCCTGCTGCATATAATTTCATCTATTATTCACAAAGTTGACCTTGTACTGCTGGATGCCGACTTCTCTGATGCCGAATTGCACAGTCTGCACCTAAGCTTTGATGACTTGAAAGGCACTGTAGCAGTTGAATCAGTCATGATTGCCGAAACTGATGATTTGCTGAGGCTTATTCAGGCTAATCAATACTGGAAACTGACCCTTTATACCTCCGGGACAACAGGATTACCCAAGCAGGTTACCCACACCCTGTCATCACTTACAAGAGCTGTAAGAACCAATGCAAGGCATGCTGAGGACATCTGGGGTTTTGCTTATAATCCCACACACATTGCAGGCTTACAGGTCTTTTTCCAGGCTCTGCTCAATGGCAACAGCCTGATTAACCTGTTTGAAGCGTCACGGGATGTGGTATTGGCTTCCCTTAAGGAATTTCACATTACCAACATCTCTGCCACACCGACTTTCTTCAGGATGCTATTGCCATTACATGAGAGCTTCACAAGCGTGACGAAGCTCACTTCCGGCGGGGAAAAGTTTGATCCCCGGCTGGTGGATGAATTGCTCAAGGCTTTTCCCAATGCCAGATTGCGCAATGTCTATGCCTCCACCGAAGCAGGCACCATCCTGGAAAGCAGGGATGACGGCTTCTGCATTCAGGATAACACACTTTGCAAGATTGAAAATAACGAACTTTACATACACAGAAAGTTGATGGGAGAGGGCAGTGAACTCCTCCTGACTGATGATGAATGGTATGCCACTGGCGATCTGGTGGAAATCCTGAGTGACGAGCCATTGCGTTTCCGTTTTCTGCAGCGCAAAAACGAAATGATTAACGTGGGTGGTTACAAAGTCAATCCCTGCGAGGTGGAGCAAGCGCTGGAAAGCCATCCGCACGTAAAGCAGGCGTATGTTTACGGCAAGGCAAATGCCGTGCTGGGCAATGTCCTGATAGCTGATATCGTTACCAACGAGCCTGTTTCCGAAAAGGAACTGCGTAATTTCCTATCCCGTCTGCTACAGCCGTATAAAGTGCCGCGCATACTCAATTTCGTGGCTGCCATAGAACTCACCCGCACGGGTAAAATCAAACGCAACTGAAGGAACATACTGATATGAAAAACGTTTTAGTCACAGGGATTATGCAGGGTTTGGGACTGCAAATCACCCGCACTATCCTGGATAAGGGTAACAAGGTCTTTGGAGTTGCCCTTGCCATGAACCCCGAACTGGAGAAGCTTAAGCAGGAATACGGCGACAGAGTGACAATCATTATTGCCGACCTTGCCCGGATAGATGAATCCATAGACCTGATTTTCCACAAGGCGATTGGTTATGATACACCGCTGCATGGCTTTGTCAACAATGCCGCCATCGCCTATGACGACATCATCAGCAACCTGAATTATGATCCGCTCTTCAAGATGTATCAGGTGAATGTTTTCTCACCCTTCATGCTGACCAAGCACGTCATCCGCAATATGCTCCTGCACAACGTTCACGGTTCCATCGTGCACATCTCATCCGTGAGCGTGCATACGGGCTATAAGGGCCTTGCCATGTATGCCTCCACCAAGGGTGCGCTGGAAGCCTTTTCCAAGACTACCGCCCGGGAATGGGGTGAACGCGGCATCCGTTCCAACTGTCTGGTGGCAGGCTTTATGGAGACAGGCATGAGCGCCACCTTAAGCCCCAACCAGAAAGACCGTATCTATAAAAGAACTTCGCTCAAGAAACCGACCGAACTTACTTCAGTAGCGAACATGGTGGCTTTTCTAATATCGGATGAAAGCCTTTCTGTAACCGGCTCCAACGTCTATGTGGATGCCGGCACAATCTAAGTGGATTTGAGGTTGATATGACATATTTAGTAACCGGCGGTGCCGGATTCATCGGCTCCAACATCGTTAAGGAGCTGCTTACCCGCGGTGAGAAGGTCCGCGTGCTGGACAACTTCGCCACCGGCAAGCGCGAGAATATCCTGCTTTATAAGGATGACCCAAATCTGCAAATCATCGAAGGTGACCTGCGCAGCTTCCATATAGTCCGCGATGCCGTCAAAGGCTGTGACTTCGTTCTGCACCAGGGTGCGCTGCCTTCCGTGCCAAGATCAGTCAATGACCCCATCACCTCCAATGACGTAAATATCCTGGGTACACTCAACATTCTCGAGGCAGCCAAGGAGTTTAAGGTCAAACGCGTCGTCTTTGCCTCATCATCCAGCGTTTACGGCAATGCAGCAACCTTGCCGAAAGAAGAAAGCATGGCAGTAGCGCCGCTTTCGCCTTATGCTGTGTCCAAATATGCCGCCGAACGTTACTGCCAGATATACTATCAGCTATATGGGCTGGAAACTGTCTGCCTGCGCTACTTCAACGTGTTTGGTCCCAATCAGGACCCCACCTCGCAATACAGTGCAGTCATTCCCAAATTCATCAAATCCATCCAAGCCGGACGTCAACCCGTGATTTATGGCGACGGAACGCAATCCCGCGATTTTACTTTTGTCACCAATAATGTCACCGCCAACCTGCTTGCCTGCACAGCGGAAGGTGTTGCCGGCGAGGTCTTTAACATTGCCTGTGGAGTTAAATATACCCTCAATGAACTGGTGGATGAAATCAACAAAGTGCTCGGAACAGACATCCATCCTCTTTATGACAAGGATAGGACCGGCGATGTCAAACATTCCCTGGCGGATATTTCGAAAGCCAGGCAAGGTCTGGATTATCAGGTTCAGGTCGAGTTCGCAGAAGGCATCCGCCGCACCGTGGAGTTCTTTACCCGATAAGTATTTATTTCTAAGATAATCCATAACTTGATAAGCAGGCTGATTTTGACGTCAGCCTGCTTTTTCTTTTTCTGCTGTTTTTGCATAATTGCTGCGCCGGGTCATCGAGGGGTCTTCAAGGGGTTAGCCCACGATAACCCCTCGCAGTAAAAGAGGAAGGACAGGATTGGGAGAAAAAAACTTGCCAAGTAAATCAACATCGAATTAATGTTACTGACAAGGTTTTTGACTGGTGAAAGCAGAGCTGCGTTGTGCCTTACAACTTGGCAAGACGCTAGTGATGCGAGGTTGCTCCGGGATACTTAATAATCCGGAACGCATTGAATCAAGGTAACTTATGAGCCGGAAAGGAAGCGCATGAAAAGAAAGATTGCCACGATTCTATTCTTTATCATAGATATCGGCATCATCGTTTTCTCATTTTTATTCATAGCCTGGCTGAGAGCCGGCACGCGCATCATCATCAAAGATTACGCCCGCACTCTGGTGGCTTTTGGAGTCATCTGGCTGGGAGTGGGATTCTTTGGACAAAAGTTTCGCCTCAAGCTGACCACCAACGGCATGACCTTTGCCAAAAACATGCTCAAAGTCGACCTGGCTGCGGTATCCCTAATCTTTGGCATCATGCTTCTATTTCAAAAATTCCATTATTCCCGCTACATCGTCTTCAGCACCATAGGAATGACTATCGGGCTGGAACTGCTCTTCTTCCTCGGGCTGTATTTTGCCCTGCGCTTTCATCGGGAAAATGAGAGCTTTGCCAGCGCTACATTGGTTACCAGGTCCAGAGAATTGGAAGAAGCATTTTCCGACCGTTTTATCCGCGATGCCAACCGGATGGTGCCCAAACTCGAGACCGGACCCTATACACCTGATTTCTGCGCAGATAAAGGTGATTCCTCGCTGGTGGAGCTATGGAAAACCCATCTGGCAGATAATCCCAGGCTGTTTGACTTTATCAATACCTATCTGGATTTGACCGACTTTTGCCAATCCAAGACCATGGTCATGTTTTCCGACGATTATTACCACATCACAGGGGTGGAACGCGGCTCACAGCAGTTGTTCGTGAATCAGCACAAGCTCAATGACTTCCGCCGGGTCAATCAATATCTGATCCGGGTGAATGAAAACCTGATGAAGGGCGGAGTATTTGTCTGTTGTGGTGAGACAATCGCAGAGCGGCGCAACCGCTTTTTCCGCAAATATACCTTTTATCTGGGCTTTCCCGCCTATCTGGTGGATTTCATCTTCAGGCGCATCTGTCCCAAGATTCCCATCGTGCAAGGCTGGTATTTTGCCCTGACCAAAGGTAAGAACAGAGCTCTCTCGGAAACGGAAATGATTGGCAGATTCTATTTTTGCGGCTTTGAGCTGATTTCCAAAAATGAAATCAACGGATATATGTATTTCATCCTGAACAAAATCAAACCCCACAGTCAGGACCCCAATCCGTCCTACGGTCCGCTGATAAAACTGAAACGTGTGGGACAAGACGGTAAAACGATTTATATCAATAAGCTGCGCACCATGCATCCCTATTCCGAATACCTGCAGGATTATGTCTATAGAACCAGCGATTTGCAGGAAGGGGGAAAGTTTAAGCGTGACTTCCGGGTTACGTCCTGGGGGAGAGTCTTCCGTAATCTGTGGATTGACGAGTTACCTCAGTTGCTCAACTTTTTCAAAGGTGAACTTAGCCTGGTGGGAGTGCGGGCTCTCAGTGAACACTATTACAGCCTCTATCCGCCGGATTTGCAGGAACTGCGCTGCAAATTCAAGCCGGGACTCGTTCCTCCCTTTTATGCAGATATGCCGCGCACCTTCGACGAAATCATGGCATCCGAACGCCGCTACCTTCTCCAGAAGCAGGAACAGCCTTTTCTCACAGATTGCAAATACTTTTGGAAAGCAGCTTGGAACATCCTTTTTAGGCACGCCAGGAGTAACTGAAAAAGACTTTTACTGCAGTTTGCCATAGAATAAAGAAACAAGGGAGAACGGACTTCGCAATGAAAAAAATAATCGAATTTGATGTCACCCTTTGGACTCCGGAAGATTATCCCAATTCTGCTGTCATAACTTTTCTCTATGACGTTGTCGAAGTCTTTGGCACCAAAGCACGTATTCCTGTCCGGTTCAGTGTGGACGGTCATGAATTCCGTTAGTCCCTGGCTCCGATGGGCAGTTGCGGTCACATCATTCCCTTTAATAAAGAAATGCGGGAAAAGACAGGCTACAAAGCCGGTGATACTATTCATGTCAGTCTGGAACGTGATACAGAACCGCGGGTGGTGGCTGTTCCCGATGATGTGTCTGCTGCTCTGAAAGCAGTTCCTGAAGCTCAGGCAGCCTTTTCCGCACAATCCTATTCCCATCAGAAAGAGCATATTGACTGGATTACAGAGGCTAAAAAGCCAGAAACCCGCTCCAAACGCATATCCAAGCTGATAGAAGTCCTTTCCGCCCCAGTCAAAAAACCATAGGGAGGCATATTTTATGAAAAAGGCAATCCTCTTCCTGGCAGTTTTGCTAGCTCTGCCACTGCTGCTCAATGCTTGGGCAGATTGGCAGTCCGTCGCTAATCAGCATTTCCGGATATATTTCAAAGATGGCTGGTCTGCGCAAGCGGAAGCTGCACTTGGCACTCTGGAATATTACCGTCCCAAGCTGGAACAGATTACCGGCAACAGCAAAGGTCAGATTCCCATCAACATTCAGGACCTTGGCAATCTGGCAAACGGTTACACCGACCCGGTCGGGACGCGAATTGCCCTCTTTGCATATCCGCCCACTTCGGATGAGCTGGCTATTGGTGAGGATTGGTGGCAGATGGTTGCCTGCCATGAATACCTGCATGAGCTTCAGATTACCAAAGCAAGCGGAACTCTGGCTCTACTACGGCTGCTCTTCGGAAATATCCTTTATCCGCACCTCTGGCAACCAGGTTGGATGACTGAAGGAATAACAGTTTACGGTGAATCAAAATTATCTGCTTTGACGGGCAGGTTAAATGGCGGCACATATCCTTCCACCATCACTGCTCTGGCTAAATCTGGGCGTCTGCCTTCACCCACCAAAGCATCCTACTTCAGCTATGATACGCCTCATGCCAATCACTACACCTACGGTGGAGCTTTTTACGAATATCTGACCAAGACCTATGGCGAAGACAAGCTCGCGCAGCTTTTCAACAATACTTCATCTTCCACCTGGTCATATTCCAGCGTTCTTTTGCCCAATCTATATCTGGATAAAGCTTTCACCGCCACTTTCGGAAAAGATGTGGCAGGGTTGTGGGCAGACTGGCAGGCATATGAACAAGCAAAAAACTATGTCTTGCCCGAGCGGACTCTGACCTCCGATGGCTGGATGAAATCCGACCTCCGCTATTACAACGGCAAGATCTATTACATCGAAGGGAAAGCCTTGAAGACAGGTCCTTCCAGTTCTTTCATGAACTACCGGCTATGCAGGCTGGATGCATCTTCGCTTCAGAATCAAGCATCACTGCATCCGGAAACCGTTGTCCTGCAGAGCGGGGAATTTCCTGCCGGCTATGCCATTGCGGGGGATAAACTTTATTACACCCGTTCCGAATGGAAACGTGGTTTTGACAATGTCGATTATGACGGCTTGGGTTCCGTGGCAGAGCTCTGGCAAATGAATCTGACTACTGGCAAGAAACAGAAGGTCTTTTCAGGGATGCTGCGCTCCTTCTGTCCGCAAAGCGATGGCTCTATCGTCCTGTCACTGGATAATCAGACTCACACACGTTCTACTCTTGCCAGGCTTCGTCCCGGCAGCAGCGAACCGGAAGCTTTTTATGAAGCAGGAGGGCTGGTTTACAGCATCTTGGAACGCGGCAGCAATCTGGTCATGGGAATGAAGCTCCCCTGGCGCTTGGGTGGAACCTATCTATTGGAAACATCTGCCAGGCGAGTCTCCGCCCTTGTTAACACATCCGGTTACACTGTCCCATTGGCTATAGAAGGTGACAACCTTGTCTTCAACGGCGTGCTGGATAACCTTTACGCCGGTTATGTGATGAATATGCGCACCAACCGCATCCAGCGTATATCAAACTGTTCCGATGTGCGTTCCCCAGTCCTTTTGCCCGGAAATAGAACAGCTTTCCTCAGTCTTGGCAGTAGAGGTTATGACCTGTGTCTGGAAAACACCCGCCTGACGAATTTTGATATTCCTGCCTCTGCCAAGCCTTCTGGGCAAATCACTTCACCGGGTCAGCCCAAGTCCTCTCCCGGCAGCTTTGTCCGTAATGGTCATGCATCATCTTATCTGAGTAACATTGGGCATCTGCTAGTGCCGCGTGTGGCGCACATTCCGATTTTATATGGCACGGGAGACAGCCTTGTGATAGGTGCCTTGCTCTATGGTAATGATGCTGTGGGTGATTTTCCCGCCTGGACTGCTACTCTGCAGTATGATACCTTTCTGCAGCGCTGGATGTATCAAGTGGCATTGGAAAACAACTTCTTTAATCCTGTCCATCAGGTTTTGGGATACAGCAATGATGATGACCAGACTCTGACTGCCCAGCAGTATATGTCTCTTTATCAGAGTCAGAACTACGGTCTGGCAAGCGTTTATGCCGGATTCAGCTTTGAGACCAGGGATGACTATAGCCGCAAGGTGTGGACTCCCTTTATCCAGTCTGATTTCACAGGTCCTTATACCAATCTGTCCCTGCGCGGATATGTCCCATTGGAAACACGGGAGTTTATGCCTTCAGACCGCAACAGAACAGGCTGGCAGGGCTTGGCGCAACTCCATCAGCAACTGCCCCTCAGTTCAGAGCTCAAAGCTTCCGCCTTTGTGGCAGACGACCCTGACGCCGATGCGGATGAGGTCTTCGGCAGAATACGTGGTTATGACAAAGACTTCGATGTGAACCGCGGAGCTTTCTTACAGGCGACTGTCTATAAACCTGTGCTCAAAATCCGCCAGGGAATCTGGGCACCCCAGATTTATATTGAGGATATAAACCTGGGTGTTTTTTATGACATGGCAATGCCTTTTGATAAAGCGTTTGAAGA
>DAHVPA010000078.1 GCA_027318525.1 Candidatus Cloacimonadota bacterium
ATCTCAGCTTCCTGGCGTCCTGCTATCACCAAAGCCTATGCCTGGCTAAAGAATATGAGTTCAAGTCGATTGCCCTTCCTTCAATCTCCACCGGCGTTTACGGCTTTCCCAAAGACCGCGCTGCCACGATTGCAGTCAAGGAAGTGGTTTCCTTTACTCATAGCAATACCATGGACGTCTGGCTGGTCTGCTTTGATAAAGAGACTTATGACGTCTATCTGAAGACGCTGTCGGAATTTCAACTCAGGGAAAATGTGGAATTCAGATGTTAGATATAATTATGCATTATGAAGAAAAATAGGAGCTGATATATGCTGAAAATATGGTCCTGGAATGTGAACGGCTTGCGCGCCTCAATGAATAAAGGCTTTCTGGATACGCTGCTGAAGGGAAATCCTGACCTCATCGGCATGCAGGAAACCAAACTGCAGGAAGGGCAGATTCCCACGGAAATCCTCGGTCTGAAAGACTATTCGAGCTATTGGTCACATGCAGAACGCAAAGGCTATTCCGGTGTCTGTCTGCTGACCAAACCGGTTCCCCTGGCTGTGAAATACGGATTCGATGTGCAACGCTTCGACTCCGAGGGCAGAATCATCATCGCAGAATACGAACGCTTTTTCCTCTTTGTCATCTACTTCCCCAATGGACAGATGAACGACGGCAGATTGCAATATAAACTGGAGTTTTATGACCGCTGTCTGGAAGAGATGCAGGACTACCGGCGCCATGGCAAAGCAATCCTGGTGACGGGTGATTATAATACTGCCCACAAACCCATCGACCTGGCACGTCCCAAAGCCAATGAAAACTATTCCGGATTCCTGCCCATCGAACGCGCCTGGCTGGATAAAATAGTGGAGCACGGCTGGGTGGATACCTTCCGTATCTTCCATCCCGAGCCGGACCAATACTCCTGGTGGTCCTACCTCGGTAAAGCCAGAGACAAGAATGTAGGCTGGCGCATCGACTATTTCTTCATAGACAAAGAACACCTCTCCATAGTGAAAAATGCCGGAATCAGACAAGACATCTATGGCAGTGACCACTGTCCTGTGTTTGTAGAGATAGATGTTTAATTACGAATTACGAATGAGGTATTACTATGAAGCAGAATGTGCTTTTGGAAAAGACCTTTGAATTTGCCGTAAAATCTGTAAAACTGACGAAGGTAATGCAACAAGAAAACAAAGAGTATGTTATGTCACGTCAATTCTTAAAGTCGGCTACGTCAATCGGAGCTAATGCTGAAGAGGCTATTGCTGCACAGAGCAGTGCAGACTTTATCTCGAAACTGAGTATTGCAAGAAAAGAAGCCAGAGAAACAAAATACTGGCTGAGGTTAATCACTGCGGTTGATTTACACGATTGCAGCTCAGAGATAAAACATATTGATGAAATCACTAAAATCATCACATCAATAATTCTGACCACTAAGCAAAGCACAGAGAAAAAGTAATTCGTAATTTATAATTCGTAATTAAGGAGGTGTTATGTTCAGAAAGAATACGATTCCAGCTTTACTTATCATAGCTTTTACACTGTCTATACCCCTGCATAGCTTGCATTTTGCACGTTGGTATACAACTATGGGTAATTTTACAGCTACCTTGCGGGATGAGATAGTGCCTATCACAGCCAATAACTTTATAGATTTGACCAATGACGGCTTCTATGATGGACTGCATTTTCACAGAGTGGTGGAAGGCTTTGTAATCCAGGATGGATGTCCTCTGGGCACAGGATTCGGCGGACCGGGATACACTATTCAGGATGAGTTTTCGCCGCTGCTGCATCATGACAGTGCGGGAGTTTTGGCTATGGCACGCACCTCCGCACCCAATTCAGCCGGCTCGCAGTATTATATCACGCTGGCTCCGACGCCGCATCTGGACGGCAATTATGCCATCTTCGGCAAGGTATTTGAGGGACTGGATGTGGTGATGGCAATAGGCAGCGTCGAGGTCGATAACAATGACCACCCGATTACGAATGTCTATATCGACAGCCTGCGTATCCTTGACCTGGCTATCTATAGTGTTACACCCAATCCTGATACCCTGGTGCAGATTGCAGATGGCAGTCCCCGGACTTTTGTCGTGGAAGCCTTTAATGACGACATGAGTGTGCAGATATCCTGGTTCATAGATGATGTTCTGCAGCCCCAAGCCACCGATATTATGTTCGAACCTGTCTTTCTGTCTTTCGGAATGCATACTGTAAAATGCATCACGACAACTGCTCAGGTATCGTGGACTACCCTATGGCAAGTCGAATTTCAAGGACTGGCAAATGATGATGCCTTCCTTCCTACTCAGCAGATTTTAAATATGAAGGTCTATCCCAATCCCTTCCGGCATGGCACCAGACTGGAATTTAACCTTACTAAATCCCTGCCCGTTGAGATAAACGTTCTTGACCTCAAGGGCAGGTTGGTTACCAAACAGTATCAGCAAAGCAAGACCGGACTTAACGACTGGGAATGGGATGGAAAGGATGAGCAGGGACAGATGTTGCCCACGGGAGTATATTTTATCAAAGCAAAAACCGCTTCCTCACAGAGTGTAAGAAAAGCGGTTTTGTTAAAATAAACGGCTGGGAAGCTAAACCAGTTTACCATCCCTGAGTTCGACCATCCTGCCGGCTGACTTTGCCATGGCGGGATTGTGCGTCACCAGGATAATGGTAAGTCCTTCTTCCTGATTTAATTTGCTGAAGATATCGGAAATTTCCGCACTACGCTTGCTGTCCAGATTGCCGGTAGGCTCGTCTGCCAGCAGGATTTGGGGCTTATTGATCAAAGCACGGGCAATCGCCACTCTTTGCATTTCACCGCCGGAAAGCTCTTTGGGCAGATGATTCAGCCGATGTGATATCCCCAGCAGATCAGCCAGGTGTTGGGCATTCTTGTGCGCATCCGGTTTGCAGTAAAAAGCAAAGGGCAACAGGATGTTTTCTTCCACAGTCAGGGTCGGAATCAGGTAAAATTTCTGAAACACATAACCATACAGTTCTCTGCGTAGTTTGGTCAAATCCCTCTCATTCATAGCAGCTTTTTCTGAGTAAACAGTTCTTTCTGCCACTTTTAGCTCACCGGAAGTAGGATTATCCAGGCATCCCAATAGATGCAGCAGAGTGGTTTTACCGGAACCTGATGGACCTACGAAAGCGATATATTCTTTTTCCTGAATATCCAGCGTAATCCCATCCACAGCATGGATATGTTCCGAGCCGCGGACGTAGGTTTTATGCAGGTCTTTGATGCTGATCAGCGGTGCTGTTGGCTGGCTCATAACTCACCTTCCGTGCTGCGGATTGCTTCGATGGGGCGGATTCTGGCAGCTTTCCAGGCAGGATAAATCCCGCTGATGATTCCTATGAACATAATGATGCCGATAGCTTTGAGCGCCAGGATGATGTCTATCTGCACCAAAGCGCTGGTGGGAGAATATGGCAACACACTGCGGATGAGCTTATCAGTAGCTGTGGCAAGTATCCAGGACATGACTGAGCCAACCACTCCTCCCACAAAGGTAAGTAATATGGTTTCAAACCAGATCAGCTTGAAGATATGAGAGGTCATAGCACCCATTGATTTCATGATGCCGATTTCCTGCCAGCGTTCCAGGACAGACATCAGGACAGTATTCATCACACCCACCATGGCTATCAGAATAGCTATCAGGGCGATGGACATGACCATCACACGGGCAGTGGCAACCAGGTTGGAGATGGTCTGCTTGACCTGTGCCATTGATACCACCTGCACATCCGGCAGCTTGTAAAGCTCTTCTTCATACTTGGCAATATCGGTGGATTTGTTTACCTTGATACCGACAGAAGTGACCTGACCATTAACCTTATAGACTTTCTGCAGGGTTCTGATAGGCAGGAAAATAGTGCCGTCGTCCTGGGTACCGCTGCGTTTGAGCACACCCACGACCTTGATTTCGACATCAGCTTCCGGCAGCAGATAGGAGTCGCCAACTTCGCGCTGTTCGAGTTCTGCTGCTTCGTAACCAAAGACTGCCTCCAGCGCTTGGGGCTGGTTAAACCATTTGCCCTGCTGAAACTGTAGATAGGTTTTCATCCTGGGATAGGTGACAGGATCAATGCCCAGAAAAGCAGTTATGCCGCCTTCCTCGCCTTTGTTGGGGTCAAACACGGCATGCATCAGCATGGGCGTGACTTCTTCCACTTCGGGATTGGCTTTTACAGTATCGACGATGCTTTCCGGCATGTATTTAAGTCCAGTGCCGCCTTTGAGCATCAGGGTTGCCGCTTCATAAGGACAGCCTTTGGCAGTCAGCAGCACCTGAAAACCCAGATTATCTATATCTTTATTGAGTGAACTTTCGTAACCTTGATTAAAACCCAGCAGACTGACCAGAACCCAGGTTGACAGAGCTATGCCAATGATGGTCAATATACTGCGCAAACGTTTGCGCCGGATGTTTTTCCAGGCGATTCCAAACAGGGATGGCATTGTTACCTTCCTTTTGTAAGTTTATTTAGTGTAACCGAATTCCTGCATGAGAATCAGGTTTTTCTTGATACCCCGCAAGGTTGCTCTAAAGTCCTGAACAGCCTTGGGAGCAGGATTCTTGATCTTTGCCAGGGCACCATCCTGCTTTCCCGTTACCGGTGAATAGGCAGCAAAATCTTTCATGGAAAGACCCTTGAACTGATTGGTGAAAGTATCGCTGCGAAAAGCTTTGGCGGACTGGTTGGTCATTTTCTGATAATACAGGGTCTTGATTACACCTTTGGGGTCCAAAGCCAGAAAGACCTGAATGCCTCCATACTGACCTTTTTGGTTAACACCGTGGATGTAGCCGATGCCCTGTTTGTCCTTGTAGATTTCATATACGGTATAAGGAACGTCCATGGTTTCATACATGCCTGTAAACTTATCCCCCAGGCGTTGCTCAATCTTCGTCTGCAAAGCCTTTCCACCTTTTTGCTGGATGGATACATAGGAAGTCTTAAACCCGGTGGAACCCGGAAACAGTCTTTTGACATCACGGTCCGGCTCATTCAAATCACAGCCTGTGGCTGCATAGATACCTGTTGTATAAATAACCAGCAGCAGGATAAGGATGCCGATGCGCTTCATCTTTGCCTCTTTCAAAATAGTCTGCTGTAATAGTAAATCTGACCGATGACTTTGTAGTAATCATCTGCACCGGTGGCATCCTGCCAGTCATACATGGCACGCAAAGCCAGGTCAGGGGTAAGCTTATAGGTTACTCCTGCTGAGTAATCCACATAGCGCTTGCCTTCAAACAGTCTCCAGATGCCCTGCCCCTCCAGTTTGAGCTTGTCTTCGGAAAGCAGGTTTATGCCGTTGCGCCATAATATGCTCCAGGCATTCTGCTCCAGGAATTCCCCGGCATAGACATCCAGGGCTGTTTCCAGATTGTTGTATCTTGCCTGCGCATCAAATCCAGCCAGAGTCTGTGGATGCAGCTTGGGTTCATCCTCCCCCGGCAGCTTGTGAAAGTGATATCCCATCGCTACCAGGTTTAATCCTTTTTGCACAGTGACACCCAGGCTGTAGTTATCTTCATTGAGGGCGCCATAAGCCGCTCTGGCTGCCAGCATATAATTACCGCTTCTATTATACAGGTTCATGCCGGAAGCATTGGTGACAGAGGCGGATAGATTTCCCCAGGAGGTATCCAGAGAGTAAGCACCGCCCCAGTCACGATCATACGTAAAGTTATACATGGTCATGTCGGGCAGCAGCAGGGCATGGTTATCCAAAACATATGACAATCCGGATGCCGGTTTCTGATGTCCGAGGGTTATATCTCCCATGCCGGATTTGTATTTGAGCCAGGCATTATACAGTTGCGGTTCAAAAGGAGTTTTCTCCGCCATGTTATATGCCAGTCTGAATTGCAGGGAGGTGATGATGAGGTCTCTTTCCTGATTTGAGAATCGCTTCAGCCAGTCAAAACCAAAGGCTGGTTTTTGCATCGCATCCTTCGCCATGAAGGAATAGGTTATATTCTGCTCAGTATCAGACCTGTAACCGTACACTCCCTGCGCTTCGAAAAAGGTGAGGCTGCTTTGGGCGGACACAGTGATTCCGATAGCCCATAGCAGCAGTATAATTGCCGGCAGTTTATTATTCATGAGTTTGAATTTCATCCGAACCTCCTTATGGGTTCTCCATACATACATTTATCAGATTTTCTGCATGAAAGTATATGTGTTGGTATGCTTGCCGTCTTTGTAGAATTTCAGGTTGATTTCCCACATACCCGGCATGACAAAATTGATGGGAGCCATCAGGACACCCTTGGCATTGGCTTTCATTTTTAAGTCTGGGGAAGCATGGGCACCCCGCATGGAAGGCATATCTGATGTGACATAGACAGTATAGTCGTCACTGTGCCTGTTTTTCTTATCATATAAATGCACCTGCAGGATAGCAGTCCCGATTTTGGGTTTTTTGCTGAAGTTATAAGTGAAGTGCTTGCCATCCGGTAAGTTGACGGTTTTGTTAAAGCCCGGTAGGTTCACGGCTGTGATTTTAGGATTTCCCGCGGGATTTTTGGAATTATCCTCTGCTTTGGCAGTGGTCAGTTTTCCCTTGTCATCGCTTTTATTGTGTCCGGTGGGGCAATCTGCACATTGAGCCCAGACTGCCATAGGCAGCAGGACTGCCATGACGATGGTGGTCAGGATTATTTTTTTCATGTTTACTCCTTCTCTTTGTTTGTTTACAACATGCGGCGGACAGTTTCCAGCAGCTCATCCATAACTTCGGTTCTGCCTTCCTGCAGCTGTTCTGTTATACAGCTTTTCATGTGCGCTTCAAACAGCTTGCGGGAAACAGCGCTCAGCGCATTGCGCACAGCTGATATCTGGGTCAGGACATCGTCGCAATAGACGTCGCCCTCGATCATACTGTGAATTCCACGCACCTGCCCTTCTATCCGTTTCAGTCTTTTCAGCAAGTCATGCTTGAATTCTGCGGAGTGGTGCGCCGACCTTTCGTTATGTGAGCAGCAGTGTTTTGGCATCATAACCATCCTTACTTTAATATACCCACAGGGGGTATCCATAGGATAATGCAAACTGCGTTCCAAGGCAAATCTGATTTACGGATTTTTTTACTCAAGCGAAGAATTGCTCGTGGTCACGGTCGGGGATGATATTGACCCAGCGCTTTTTGCCATCAAAGTGGAAGTAGAGGCTGAGCGTTTTATAAGGCAGCAGGTTTTCTGCCAGTTCAGGCCATTCGATTACTGTAATGCCGCTGTCTATCATATCCAGCAGACCGAGGTCCAGCAGTTCCCCTTCGTCCCTCAGTCGGAATAAATCTACATGGAATAGGGGGAATTTCCCTGTTTTATATTCGTTCATCAGGACAAAGGAGGGACTGCTGATTTCGTCTTCAATAAACAGCATTTTCCCTACCTGCTTGGTGAAATAGGTCTTGCCGCTGCCCAGTTCGCCATACAGGCAGAGGACGTCACCCTCTTTCAGCATGGTGGCAATGTATGCCGCCAGGTCTTTGGTGTCCTGTTCCGAGTTAAGCTCAATATATTTTTCCATTATTTGCATCTCCATGACTTATTCAGTCGGGTTAACTTTTTTCTATCTGCTGGTTATATTATACTCAATGAGTAGGCAATAGCCAACCGGAAAATTCATAATTTCCTCTTTTCCTCTTTGCCGGATTTTGTCCAATAGTATCAAATCCCTCTCCCAAGTGGATTCTGTATGAAGTCCCGCCTTCAGGCGGTTCAATTTCAATTTTCCATTCTCCATTTTCAATTCTCAATACTAAGTATGTAGTCCCGCCTTCAGGCGGTTCTTTCTCCATTTTCAATTTTCAATTCTCATTTCATAATTCAATAATCCTTCCACCCTGTAAATAATTATTGACACGATTGTATCTGTTATATAATAGAGTAAATTAGATACCATCAGGGGAGTGATCATGCAAAGATTAATTGGTGTTATCGTTTTCATCTTTATCGCCATCAGCGCTTTTGGTCAGATGCCAACCGAATGGGCTTTGGGAGCCGGAGCTTCTACTGATATGGATGTTGGCAATAAGGTTACAACTGACTTATTCGGCAATTGCATTACAGTTGGCAATTATTCCTGCGATGAGGGTTCCGCTACCTTTGACTTTATAACTTTAAACGGCAGCAGCGATAATATCTCCAATTGCTTTGTCACAAGGCAGGATAGCGGGGGCG
>DAHVPA010000079.1 GCA_027318525.1 Candidatus Cloacimonadota bacterium
TAGGCTTTCCGGAAACAAGTAAAAAACTTACCGGCTGCTCTTTGGTTTTAACGCTTATGCCTTCCCCGTCCGCAAACAGGGCAAGCTGCCGGTTTTCCAGATATGCTTCCTCTCCGGACTCAGCCCTTGTGCCAAAAGCTCCTCTGCCACCGTAAACATAGGCAAAGACATTATGATCTGCTGCGATGGCGAATCTCTGTTCCGTTTCTGGCGGAACACTCACATCAAAGTAAGTGGGGTCAGTGATGATGTCTGTAACCGGTCCCCGGGTTTGCTGGAAAACGCCTGCTATGACCTTGACCTCAACTCCGTTGTTCAATTTGACTGTGGGGATTTGACTTGCCAGAATCCCTCTGTAGCGCGGATTCATCATTTTTTCTGCAGCAGGCAGATTTGCCCAGAGCTGAAAGCCATGCATCCTGCCTTCGGCATCGCCCTGCGGCATTTCCTGATGAATGATTCCGCTGCCGGCAGTCATCCACTGCACATCTCCGGAGCCGATTACACCCTTGTTGCCAAGGCTGTCACCGTGCTCAACGTCGCCTTTTGTGACATAGGTGATGGTCTCAATCCCACGGTGCGGATGCCAGGGAAAGCCTTTCACAAAATGCTCCGGCTCATCACTTCGGAAGTCATCCAGCAACAGGAACGGGTCAAACAGGTTTACTTCGTGAAAGCCAAATACCCGGTATAAATGAACTCCCGCCCCTTCCAGAGTGGGTTTTGCCGTTATTACCTGATTGATTTTTCTGCTTTCCATAAGCTGCCGCCTTTACCAAAATTCTACTTTTTCTATTTGACGGCAGATACACTCACCTGTCAACAAAAACAATTATCTATCAATCAGCACTCTTTTTCAGTCCGCTTACGTCATTGGTGCTACTCAAAAGCCAATCTATATCAAAAGCAGATCAAAAGTAAATCAAAAGTATATTAAAAGTATTCTTGAATACATTTGATATACATTTGGTATATATTTGTAATGCTTTTGAAATTCTTTTGGTAAAGGGAGAGAAGAAAGAGTGAAAAGGATTGCAGAAAATTTGCGAAATGGAATTGTCTTTGCTTGATAATCCCGTGCCTGAACGGCTCTCATAAACTACCATTGGGAAAAGTTGCAGGCTGGTCAAGATGGGAGAAGATTCAGGGATTGAAAACAAGCAGCAGCACCAAACGAAGCAGCTTTCCCGGTTTCTGACCCCAGTGGCATAGTCTTGAATATTATCATGAAGAAGGAATAGAAGGAAAAGGTTGATGAAAAGGATTTTACTGTTTTTGACGATTGTGATGATAGTGAGCCTGGCGCATAGCCAGTTTACGAATATTTATGCAGGATTGACGGCTGCCTACACGGGAAGCAGCGCCTGGGGCGATATTGACAACGACGGGGATATGGACCTCGCCTATACGGGTTACTCAACCGTCTCCAATTTTATCAGTAAAATCTATCGGAATGACAGCGGTGTCTTCAGCGACATAAATGCAGGTCTGGTGGGAGTGGAATACAGTTCGCTGGACTGGGGCGACTATGACCGTGACGGTTATCTGGACCTGCTTCTGACCGGTTACAACGGCAGCACTTATCTGACCAAGATTTATCACAACAACGGCAACTCGACCTTTACAGACATTGCTGCAAACGTCATAGGCGTGGACTCGGGTCAGGCGAAATGGGGCGATATGAACAACGACGGTCTGCTCGACATCCTGATTACGGGCTATAGCACCAGTTCCTACATTTCCAGGGTTTATTACAATCAGGGGGGAGGTAACTTTGCAGATTTGTCAGCCGGACTGGAAGGGCTCTGGTATAGCAGTTGCGACTGGGCAGACCTGGACGGGGACGGCGATCTGGACATCATTATCATGGGCTACAATCAATCCAATACCCTGACCAAGGTTTACAGGAACGACAACTCCGGTACCTTTGTCAACGTGGCAGTAAGTCTGCCTGCGCTGCAGAACGGTTCCATCGATTGCGCAGACTATGACAACGACGGCGACCTGGATATCCTGATGACAGGTAAAGATTACTACAGCTCTTTCTACACCAGAGTTTACCGCAACAACGGCGGATTTAATTTTACAGCTCTGAGTGCTTCCTTTGCCAATGTGGTTTATGGCGATGCGGAATGGGGCGATTATGACAATGACGGCGATGCCGACATTTTGCTCGTAGGCAATGGAGTCAGCAGCACCGAAGTCCTCAAAGTCTATCGTAATAACGGCAGTGACAGCTTTACTGAAATGAATTACGGTCTGACCGGTCTGGAATACAGCTCCTGCAGTTGGGCTGATTATGATAACGATGGAGACCCGGATTTCTTTGCCAGCGGTTACAATGGCATATCATTATCAACCGGAATTTACAGAAACGACTACAACGTGGCAGATTCAGCGCCCACAGCTCCGGTAAACCTGAGCTACTCCAACGACGGCACGTTCGTCACCTTTAACTGGACAGCCGGCACCGATGCCCAAACCCCTGCGGCAGGATTGAATTATGCGCTCAGAATGGGCACAACCCCCGGCGGGATGCAGCTATCAGCTCCTTCTGCCTTTACAAACGGAGTAAGGAAAACCTCAGACCGCGGCAGCATCAACTCACTCAGCTGGAAAATCAGGACATCCGCCCTGCTTAACAGCAACGAATTCTACTGGAGCGTGCAGAGCGTTGACCCGTCCTTTAAAGGTTCAGCCTTTACTACGGAACAGATGTTTAAGAATATCAGAATAACATCACCACTGGGCGGAGAAACCTGGAAGACCGGCTCCACCAAGACTGTCACCTGGTATGCCCAACCCAATATCAACTTCGTCAATATCTTGCTTTCCGTCAATAACGGCAGCAGCTGGATTTCCCTGAATGCGTCGCCCATCGCAGCTTCGCAGGGATACTATACATTCACAGTGCCCTACACGACTTCCACCACCTGCCTGATAAAAATCAACAACAACGCCAACACGGCAGTTTATGACATCTGTCCCGCAAATTTCAGCATCAGCGGCAGCACATCATACAGTCTGAATCTGACTTCACCCACGGCTGCTGCACTCCAAGCTGGAAAGACTTATAACATCAGTTGGAACAGCACGGGGATTTCGCAAGTCAACCTGGAATACTCAAACAATTCAGGACAAAGCTGGAACCTTATCCAATCCGGTGTATCAGCTACTGCATCACCTTATGCCTGGACAGTTCCCAATACACCCGGAGCTATTTGCTACCTGAGAGTTTCCGACACTGCCAACCCCCAGAACTATGATGTAAATGATTCTCCCTTTAAGATCAGCTATCTGCAGCTTCTGACTCCCAATGGGGGAGAGCTGTATCAGACAGGCTCGACCAAGACTGTGAGCTGGATTGCCAGCCAGATTTCACAGCTTAATCTGGATTACAGCATTGATAACGGAGTTACTTGGTTCACCAGTATTTCAGGATTGAGCAGCACCGGGGGAAGTTATAGCTGGCCTCTTCCAGGCACAGCTTCAAATCAGTTTCTCATCCGCCTCAGCGATACATACAATCCTGATATCAGCGATTATGCCGATGCTGTCCTGACAGTAGCATCGCTGGCAGTCACCTATCCCAGTGTGACCGGATTGAAACTGCAGGCAGGCAGGACATATAACATCACTTGGAACCAACAGTTTCTGCCTGGAAACGTGAATATCGAACTCTCCACCAACAATGGCAGCACCTGGTCAACCCTGGTATCCGACCTTCCCGCTACTCTTGGAACCTATGCCTGGACGGTTCCCTTCACAACGTCCATCAACTGCAGAATCAGGATAAAATCTGCAATAGATAACACCATCATGGATAGCGGAGACAACAATTTTACCATTACCAAACTGCAATTGACAGCTCCCAACGGTGGTGAAGTCTGGGGCGGCGGAACCTCACATCAGATTACCTGGTCAGCAGCCAATACCTCCACCCTTAAAATCGAGTATTCCAACAACAACGGCAGCACCTGGAACCAGCTTGTGGCAAGCACTTCCGCCTCAACAGGATATTACAACTGGTCAACCCCGGCGGTGAACTCAAGCCTCTGCCGGGTGCGCATCACAGATAACGGCTACAACCAGACCTATGACATCAGTGACACCACTTTCACCATACGCCCCCAGGTCATGGTCAGCTCTCCCAATGGCGGAGAAATCCTGACCGTGGGCACCATCTACAGTATCCTCTGGACAAACACGGCAGAAATCAGCAATGTGGCTCTGGATTACAGCATTGACGGAGGCACGAGCTGGCTTCCCATCCAGACTTCTTCCTATCCAGCAGCTTCGGGACTCTATGAGTGGATTGTGCCCAATACACCTTCCGCCAATTGTAAAATCAGGGTGAAGAACTATTCCAACGCTTCTGTAAACGATGTTTCTGATGCCGTCTTTACCATTACTCCGCAAATCTATCCACCCACAGCAGACTTTTCCGCAGCTCTGACCAGCGGTCTGGAACCTTTGGCAGTGCAGTTTACCGACCTTTCGCAAGCAAATTCCGGGTCACTCACATCCTGGCTCTGGAACTTCGGGGATGGAAATACTTCAGCAGAGCAGCATCCCTTCCACATTTACCAGAACGATGGGACTTATACTGTGACTCTGACTGTGACCAACACCTTTGATTCGACTGCAACTCTGACCCGGTTCAACTATATCGACGTGCTGCCGCGTTTTCCTGTCGCAGAGCTGATTACGGAGTCTCCTCTGGCTTTCGGGATGGTCTATCTGGGCTCTCAAAGCACTCAGCATGAAGTCTGGCTGCGTAATACCGGAACAGCTTCACTATCAGTATCAGGACTGGCATTCGGCAACAGCCAGAGTGCTTTTGTAAATGACGGGACGGCATTTCCGATGTCTATTGCAGCGGGAGACAGCGCTGCAGTCCTAATAAGATTTATACCCCAAACCGCAGGCGGTCACACAGACAGTCTGTTCATTACCAGTGATGCTTCCAATGCTCCGGTATTGAGCATTGAGCTGACCGGCACCTGTGAATATGTCCCGCCCAAGCCGCCGCAGGACGTATCGGTAGTCATGAATGGCACCAATGCAGCAATCAGCTGGTCTGCAGTAACGGAGACAATCTTCGATACACCGATTGCCCCTGATTATTATCTCGTGTTTTACAACGGTTCTGCTGACCCTGAAGGGGAGTATTATTATCTCGGCTATGCGGAAGGGCTTGCTTTCACTCATCCGCGGGTGGGACAGCATGCTTCGCATATGTATTACCGGATTGTGGCATACAAGGACTTTACATCAGCCAGAGCTTTGACAATGCTCAGGCGGATAAATCCCGGAGTTCCACAAACGGAGGTTCTCAGCCTGCTCAAATCACAGCGCTAAACAATTGCCAAACCTTATCCTGATATGCGGTTAAGCTTGTTTATCAAAGTTCGGGCATAATCGTTGCAGAGAGTTTGCAGAGAGTCTTGGGAGGCAAAGCCTCTGCAAACTCCCGTTTAACCTTGTATCAGGAAAGAGGAATAGAAGTATCAAAAGAAAAATCCTTGCCAGAAAATAAGGGTCTAAATTTATGGCAAGATAGTAATTAAATCAGGATAGAGGATAATTATGGCTACAGTAGCTGACATCAGAAACGGGATGATAATTGAATTCAAAGACGGATACTATACCGTGGTTGAATTTTTGCACGTCAAGCCGGGCAAAGGCAGCGCTTTTACCCGCACCAATATGAAAAACCTAAAGACCGGCAAGGTCATAGAAAACACTTTCAGAGACAGCGATGTGATGACAGAAGTCCGGGTGGAAAAGACCAAAAAGGAATTCTTATACAGAGACGGAGACTTCTTTATCCTGATGGACAGCGAAACATATGAGCAGATTACTGTAGGTAAGGAACAAATCGGCGATCTGGAACAACTGATGATGGAAAATATGGAAGTCTCAGTGCTTGCGACTGCCGCCGGCGAAATCCTGGGTATCGAGCTTCCCACCACAGTGATTCAAACCATAGCCGAATGTGAACCCAATGTCAAAGGCAACACAGCTTCCGGCAGCGGCAAGGTAGCCTTTACGGAAACGGGTTTGAGGCTGATGGTGCCTTTCTTTGTGGAAGCCGGAGAGAAAATAAAGATTGACACCCGCACGGGTGATTATATTGAAAGAGCATAGGCAATTGGCTTGTTAAAATGCCAAGTCATGATTATATTAATTAGAAAAGAAAAAGTTAGATAAAGAGAGGATACAATGGGAAAAGTCAAAAGCTTTACCGCCAAGCTGGCACACGAAACTTCGCATGAAGGTAAAGTCATGTGCCCCGTCTGCAACACTGAAATTAAACGCATCAAACTTGTGACGCAGAAAAAAGGTCAAGCCGGCTGGCAGCCCCGTTATGATTTCGTCAAGATTTGCAAATGCAATGAAGCCGATATCATGAGCGGAAAAGATTATCAGGCATAATCAGGAAAAATAAGGTCTGTAAAGGGACTCCGGCTGATTCGGAACATCGGATTCAGGAAACAGCCAGAGTCCCCAATTTCAGGGAGAAACAAAAAGCTAACAACCTTGCTTATCAATTTATAAATAACTGACGGGGGAGAAGTAATGCGAATTCTACCCAGAATAATGTCCCGGTCTTGGTTTCTACTGATGCTGACAATGGCAGCAGGTCTTACTTGTGCTCTGAATGCCTTTGTTCCACCCCATCCCCAATATAAGAATCCCCCTGCTCTAAAAGCATCCAGACCATCCGAGCAGTTCGGACCCCGCAGCCAGACAAAGACAAGAACGCTACCCCAAAACATTCTGGTTTTAAGAGTGCAGTTCAGTGATGTGACTTTCCGTTCAGTTCCTGCCTATCCAGACAGTCTGGCGCATGACCAGGCGTTTTTCGAACGCTGGATGCTGCATCTGTCTGATTTTTACGCTGCTGCTTCACATAATCAGTATCTGCTTAGCTATGTCGTGCATGATGTAGTGTTTAATCTTTCCAATACAATGGGTTATTACGGTGGCGATACAGCAGAAGAATATGACGCCAGGGTAGCTCTAATGTTGCAGGAATTGATTCAGATGGCAGACCCCTTGGTTGATTTCAGCGAATATGATGCTGTGGTGGTCTTCCATGCAGGAGCAGGTCAAGAATCCGATATCGAAGAAGTAAGACCCAACGAAATCTGGTCCACCTTTGTGACGCGTTCAGACCTGCAGGCAGCCTTTGATCCTGAAAACGATGACTACCCGGGTCTGCAGACCAACGACGGCACAATCATCAGAGAAATGGTGCTTGTTCCCGAACATGAATTTCAGGACTATTTTCCTCTGCCTCCGGATGAACTGGCAGGGGCTTATCTGTTCAGTATCTATGGTGTGCTTTGCCACCAGTTTGGACATCAGGTGGGATTGCCGACCTTGTTTGATAATTACTCCACCAATGGCGCTTCACAAGGCATCGGCAACTGGGGATTGATGGGAACAGGATTATGGAATGGCAATGGCAACGGACCTGCCCAACTCGATGCCTGGTGCCGTTATTATCTGGGTTGGGAAAATGCTGTTACTGTTACGGAAGACGCTACTGACCTACCTGTGGACCACTTTCTGAATAACGCTTTCAATGCTACCCGGCTGTATAAAATCCCCATCTCCGAACGTGAATATTTTCTGGTGGAAAACCGCTTGCAGAACCCGGACGGCAGTACAGATCCTTATTCGGGTCAGCCCAGTTATACCTTTGCTTTGCTTGACCCCACAGAACAGGATTATTATGACCCGCCTTATGAACTGCTGCCTTACTTTAACTTCATGGAAAACCGTTATAAAGGCAGTGAATGGGATTTCTTCCTGCCGGGTTTGGGAGGTCCACTGCAACCGTGGGAAACTGCACCAAATGATGGTTCAGGATTGATGATTTGGCATATCGATGAAAATATCATCAACGAATATTTTGACCCCGGATTTGATTATAATTACGTAAATTACGACGCTACCCACAAAGGTGTGGATGTGGAAGAAGCAGACGGCATCCAGCATCTGGATACTGCACTCTTTAACTATTATAAATACGGCAGCCCGTTTGACACCTTCCGCAGCGATACCAATCCCAATGGCGATAACACTTATTTCGGGCACGGTACTATTTCAGTTCCCAATACTGCAACTCCCGATACGACTGATTTTCTATTGGTTACACATCTGCCGACCGCTGCCAGTTATTATGGCGGAATTCCTTTGGAA
>DAHVPA010000007.1 GCA_027318525.1 Candidatus Cloacimonadota bacterium
CCGCTCAATCTGTCAAGTCCAATGCTGAGTCTGATATGTAAAAATATTCATCAGATTGATTATCCTGCCTGCTTGCCGGGAGGGGTCATCGTGGGCTAACCCCTCGATGACCCCTCGTTGACCCCCCGCAGCAAAAGATGAAGAAATCCGTGAAGAATGAGGACAGGTGAGTGCGGCAATAAAAAAAGCCCTCTTGAGAGGGCTTAGCATCAGGGGTGATGGTTTTATGACTATTTTTTTACCGGCTTTGCAGCAGGTTTCGCTGCCGGTTTTGCCTTCGGTTTGGCAACTGGTTTGGCTTTCGGTTTCACCACCGGTTTGGCTTTGGGTTTGGCAACGGGTTTAGCCTTGGGTTTGACGACCGGTTTGGCTGCAGGTTTGGCTGTTGTTTTGGGCTTTGGTTTGGCAGCCGGTTTGACAGCAGGTTTTGCCACGGGTTTAGCCTTGGGCTTAGCCACCGGTTTGGCTTTGGGTTTGACGACCGGCTTGGCTTTCGGTTTTGCCACAGGTTTGGCTTTGGGCTTTGCCACGGGTTTAGCTTTCGGCTTGGCAACAGGTTTCGGTTTGGGCTTTGCCACAGGTTTAGCTTTGGGCTTGGCGGCAGGTTTTGCAGCGGGTTTTGCCACTGGTTTCGGTTTCGGCTTTGCTACCGGTTTGGCTTTGGGCTTTTCGTTCATTTTTACTCCTTTACCCCTATTGCTTTTTTTTATTTAATGTCGGTTACGACATGCACTCTATAAAGAGATTTTTTTGAGAATCACTAACTGACTACACTGTAAGGATATTGACGCTTAAATATCCTGTCAATAAAAACCTTGTTAGTTGAATAAAGTTTTATCTGTTATGCAGTTAGCATTTTAAGCAAAAAAGCTTTAGTAATGAGCATTGAGCCTCTCTTATAAAGATGATATTTTTTAGTGTTTTTTGATGAAAATATCGGTATTTTGTGCTCTGTTTTTTTGAAATTGAACTGCAGAAAGCGCATCACGAGTTGAGAATTAAAGATGAGTTTGTCATAGTTTTAAGCACAGCGTGAAGCCGCATGAATAAAGGGTTTACAGACAATGCAAAAATCAGTGGTGATTTTGTCAGGCATTTTTTCAACAGAATTTATGCAGCATTATTTCGCAGAAATCAATTTGTGTCAACTCTGCCAAGCCAGGCGCAGTAAGGATTTATACCATACACGAAAAGTGCGCATGCGTTGCATTTATCAGGCAGAAAAAATGCGCAACAGCTTTGCACATTCTTGTGACGAAAAATTGCATAGCTGTCCAAAACCTTTATTGATGGGGATTCACACCATCGCATAAAAACAGCTGAAGAAAATTTTGAACAGAAAAAGTCTTCAGAAATAGGCTGAAGATTTCTGCAGACTAAATTGATGACAGGCATGAAGCCAGGCGCAGAGCCGGTTCACATTTACATACAAATAGTGCTGAACCAGATATAGCGACAGATATTATCAGTAGAAATATGCAACCAATCTACAAATAGAAAATCAGAAGGGAGCTGTCAAGCCTTTTGGAATAAAGGTTTAGAGCTGATAAAAAAGCCCGGACACTCCGGGCTTAACTATGCTCTTATAAATTTAGTTCAGTTATTTGAAGTAATAATAGATTCCCACCTGGGGCACATACATGATAAATTCATGCTTGCCGGTGTAGGTGACAGGGATTTCCGCAGCGAGTTTGAAATAAGGTCCCAGCTTGATTTCCATACCGGGACCTGCTCCGATATTAAGGTAAGACCTGACTACCCTTTTGGAATATACATCGCCGTCCTGATAATAATATACCGAGTCAGGATGGGGTTGCAGAAAATCCTGTTTGTAGTTTTTACGGTTGGAATAATCCCAACTGAAACCGCCGGTCACATAGAAGGTAAAGAGCTCTGTTTTCTTGAGGGGATAGATGCCGCTCAAGCCGAGATTGAGGACATATTTCTTACCCATATCGTTCATGACATAGACGGGGTCGTTATAATCTCCAGGCGGAATCGTTCTTTCCACAAAGTCATAGGTATTGGAACCGGTGCTGTAGCCGCCGAAGACAGCCTGGATGCCCCATTTATCAAAGAAGCGGCGGTAGGATAATCCGTTGCCGGATACATTTCCGAAGTGCAAACCCAGAGCCTGGGTGGAATCAGGATTGACAACCGCTTTCGCCGAAAGCAGAGTGCCGCCAGACAGACATAGCGTGATGATAATCAGCAACTGCAGGGTCTTTCTCACATAACCTCCTCGGTTAGGATGCTCATCCCATTTGTTAATAATTAAAAACCTTGTAAACCGGAATAATAAATCGTGTCAAACAAAATCCGTTTTATCGCTATTTGGCATGAGGTAAATCGGAGGCTGAGTTGTATTACTAGCAGGAATGCCATGCGGTAATTCCAATAAAAAACAAACGATGCCGGAGAGAACCCCCGCTGCCTTGCCTCGGGCTGAAAAAAGTTGACACAAACCCCCGCCGGGATTTGTTAGCAGAAACAAAGGTCAGTGCATTTGCGGGGTCATCCGCCTCATGAGGAAGAAAATGAAAAGATACCTGATTACGGCAATGCTCGCTTTAAGCGGAATGTTGTTTGCGGGGCAGTATAGCCTGGACAATCTGATTGAAGCAGGCTTGGAAAATTCATTCAGCGTCAGACAAAAGCAGATCCTGCTGCAAAACGCCAGGCTGGAGGTGCGTTCCGCCGGATGGAACCTGCTTCCTTCCGCTGATCTGGCAGCCAGCCGGACCAATCGCGACGGGAATTACAGCAGCAATGGCTCGCTGGAATTTGCCCGCACTTTTTCCCTGACAGAACCATCCTATTTTGCCTATCAAAATGCCCGCCTGGATAAATCAATTGCCCGCCTGGACGTCTTGCAGACCCGTAAGGAACTGGTCTATAAAGTCTATGCCGCCTGGCTGGACCTGGCACAGTTGCAAAAGGAAATCGCCATTCAAAACGAAAACCTGGCACTCGTGCAGAAAACCCGCGAACAGACAGAACTGCAAAAAAACCTCGGACAGAAAACCGTGTATGACGTCAGCCAGAGTGAAATCAATGTGATCAATGCCAGACTCGCCATCAATGAATTGCAGAATCAGGCAGCAGCCAAAAAAGCCGAGCTGTTGCAAATGGTTAAACTCAATGAGGCAGATGCCGAAATCAGCTTTGACAATGCCGATAGCCTGGATATCAACCTCAGATTTGCCGATGCCGAAACCAGCTCTTTAACACTGGAGCAACTCAGGCAAAGCATCAGACAATCCAGACTCAGCAAGCTGCAATCCAAGCTGGGAATATTTCCCTCCCTTTATGTTTCCGGCAGTTATGGACAGCATGCAGTCAATAACGATATTCTGGACTTCACCGGCTATGATGACAGCTATACCCTGGCGGCAGGATTCAGCTGGTCGCTGTGGTCACCCTGGACCAAGGGCGGCAACTATACCCAATCCGCCAACAGCCTGATGCTCAAAGAATGGCAGATGGAAGAAGATACAGCCAACCTCAAACTGGACCAGGCAAATCTGATGCGGGACTGGAGCTATCTGCAGGAAACTCTGGCGCTCAATTCGCGCAAATCTGCCCAAGCCAAAGACAATCTGCGCATCGCCCGGGAAAAATACAGCTTGGGAACCCTCAGCTATATCGAGCTGGAACAAGCCAGAGTCAATGCCCTTGATGCCGAACTGGCTGTGATAAAAATCACCTTCCAACTGAAAAAGAAAATTCAGGAATGGAACTTGCTCAATTCATTGCCTATCTTGGATAAATATTAAGAAATCCCTTTTGAATGAGGACGGATGAGGAAGAAAAAAAGAATCTGGCTGGTAGTGGTAATTGTCCTGGCGCTGATTATTGCAGCGCTTGCTCTGCGTGGATGCAACAATAAGAAACCTGCCGCAGCAAAGAACGCCGGAACTGAAGAAATCTACACGGTCAAACGCGGCAAAATTGTTTCCACCATCGAGATTACAGGCGAGATTCAGCCTCAGGTCACAGTGCAGATCAAGAGCAAGGTCTCCGGCAAGGTGCTCAAGTTTTATGTGGAAGAAAATGACTATGTCAAAGCCGGGCAGATTATTGCCGATATCGAGCCGGATTACAATCAGGCAAGCACTCTGGCAGCCATCAGGGCAAGACTGACCAGCTCTGAAATCAGGCTCAAGAATGCCCAGAAAGACCTGGCTGACAAGCAAAGACTTTTAACCGGGTCTTATGTGACCCAAAAAGAAGTTGATGCAGCCGCTGACGAATTGCAGGAAGCCCAGCTTGAATACAAGCAAGCCCTGCAGCAATACGACCTCGTGAAAGAACTCGATACCGGCGGCAAAGTCACCCATGTTTACGCCACCGCTTCCGGAACAGTTATCAACCGTCCCGTCCAGGAAGGCGAGATGATTACCTCATCCAATTCCACCTACGGCGAAGGCAGTGTCATCCTCAAAGTGGCTGACCTTAAGAAAATGATAGTCTCCGCCAATATCAACGAGGTGGATATTGCCAAATTCAAGCTGGGACAAAGTGCAGTGATAAAAGTTGATGCCCTGCCCTATCAGGAATTCACAGGCAAAATCACCAAGATAGCCGCTATGGCAGCCACGGTCAACAGCGCTATCGTCTTTCCCGTGGAAATCAGACTGGATAATCCCGGAACCACCCTCAAACCCGGCATGACGGGCAATGTCTCCATCACCGGGGAAACGCGTGACAACGTCCTGATTATACCAATCAGGGCAGTCTTCAGCGACGACAAAAATCAGGATATAGTCTATCTCTACAAATCAGGTGCTGCCAAAGATGCCCAGCAACAACCCAAACCGTCGGCAAATCCGGTAAAACTGGGTGCCAATGACCTGCAGAATGTGGAAGTGGTGGAAGGACTCAAAGAAGGGGATAAAATCTCCTTGACGGAACAAGCCTCCACCTCTATGAATGCAGCCATGCAGTTTCAGGATTTTTAGTTGAGAGAGGTTTAGTATAGTCAGACAGGCAGCAGGGTTGGTAGGCAAGATAATTCCTGCTATTTTATACTTACACATTGATTATTAATTGATACGGAGAGGAAATGATTGAAGTAAATCATTTAACCAAGAGGTTTGAAACCATCACTGCAGTAAACGATATCGCCTTTTCCATCAGCGAAGGCGAAATCGTTGGCTTTCTGGGACCCAACGGAGCCGGAAAAACCACTACGCTGCGCATGCTGGTGGGCTATCTGCAGCCGACATCCGGCAGCATCAACATCATGGGTATGGATATCAACAATGAGCCTCTCGGCATTGCCCGCAGTCTGGGATATTTGCCGGAGCAGAGTCCGCTTTATGATGATATGACAGTGTATGATTACCTCAGATTCATAGCTGAAATCAGGCATCTGAGCAAAGAGACATTTGAGACCAGGCTGGATTTTGTCATCAGCAAATGCGGGCTCAGAGAAGTCATCGGACAGCAAATCCAGACTTTGTCCAAAGGTTACAGGCAAAGAACGGGACTGGCACAGGCTATTTTGCATGACCCCAAGGTGCTGATCCTGGATGAGCCAACATCCGGACTCGACCCCAATCAGATACTGGAAATCAGGGAGCTGATTCGCGAACTCGGCAAAGCCAAGACCGTTATCCTTTCCAGCCATATTATGCAGGAAGTGCAGGCAGTCTGCGACAGGGTCATCATCATCAACAAAGGCAGAATCATTGCCGATGAGCAAAAGGATGAACTGGGTAAAAACCTGCAGTCTGAAATCACTCTGACCGTGGAACTGGAAGCTGAACAGCCTGATTTTAGTGAATGGCTGAAAGCACATCCTGAAGCCAGGATGGTAGATTCGACCGGCTCCGACAAGAAACACAGATTTGACTTTACATATCCGGGCAACCTGGATTTACAGCGTGACCTTTCGCGCTTCATTGCAGAAAAACAATGGCTGATTTTAGGCATGTTCCGGCAACAGCACAGCCTGGAGGAAATCTTCCACCTGCTTACCACCGAAACGGATACCGGCAGGGAACAAAGCGCTCAAAACCAAACTGAACCTACCGGAGGGGAGGATCGTGATGCGTGATATCCTGATTATCGCGAGAAAGGAAATGAAATCATACCTGACTTCTGTTTCCACCTATATTGTCTTTGTCATCTTCCTGCTGATCAGCGGCTGGTTTTTTTCCACCCTCATGTTCAAAGCCGGAAAAGCTGAGCTGAGACCGCTTTTTACCATCCTGCACATGGTCTTTCTTTTCTTTATACCGGCTCTGACCATGGGTATGGTTGCCAAAGAAAAATCCGCCAAGACGATTGAACTCCTTGCCACGCTGCCTATCAAGCTGCGCTCTATCGTCTGGGGTAAATTTCTGGCTGCCTGGGCAATGCTCTTTCTCATCCTGTTATTTACGCTGGTCCATCTGGTGACGATTGCCATCATCGGAGAAAACCTGGATTACGGTTCGCTGCTTTGCGGCTATCTGGGGCTTTTGATGTGCGGAGCTGCTTATTGCGCCATCGGTATCTTCGCTTCCAGCCTGCAGGGAAACCAGATTCTGGCTTTTATTGTCGCTTTTGTCATCTCACTCTTCTTCTTCGTCATGCAGTATATCATCGTGCTTATTCCCAACAGCATGGCTGATATCTTTCAATATCTGAGCTTTGATTATCATCTGCAAAACTTTCTCAAAGGCGTAATCGACAGCCGGGATGTCATCTACTTCGGCAGTATCACAATAGCTTTTATGCTCCTGGGTGAGTTTATCCTGAGACTCAACAACCTGATGCAGGAGAGATAAAGATGAGCAGGAAAATTAACCTGAGCGGAACTCCCCGCACCAATTCCATCGTCACAGGATTGCTGTTGTCACTGGCTTTGCTGGTGATTTTGAATCTGATTTCCGCCTTTTTCTTTTATCGGCTGGATGTTTCCAAAGGCAGGATTCACACCCTCAGCAAAACCAGCAAAAAGCTGGCAAAAGACCTCAAGGATAATGTCGTAGTCAAGGTCTATCTATCCAATAACCTGCCTCCCGAATACAACGTTCTGGCTCGTTATGCCAAAGACCTTCTGGGGGAA
The DNA here is from genome assembly GCA_027318525.1 of Candidatus Cloacimonadota bacterium. GTDB lineage: Bacteria > Cloacimonadota > Cloacimonadia > Cloacimonadales > Cloacimonadaceae > UBA5614. Next base: position 7,058 of record DAHVPA010000007.1, read on the forward strand.
TACAGACAGTTTGGGGGGAGACACTTCCGGTATGAACTCGTGAGCACCGCCAACGACGATGAGTTTCAAGGCGCGGCAGCACGTGACAATATCTTTGGTCAGCGCACCATGATTGTTGAGAACGACCAGCAGACTGTGCGTGACATCTATATGGGTTTGGCTTTTGAATATAAGGGCAACCGCGAGAGCCTGAACCTGACCAAAGCCATTGAAGGCAGGCTGGAGTATGAAATCACTGCCATCCTGCGCCGTCTCACCAAAGCCAGTTTACCAAAAGTCAGTGTCTATCAGGATTCGCTCTACAGTGCAGAACTTTACAAGTATTTTGAACATCACATCCGCCAAAACTATCAGGTGGTTCCCATCAATCTGACCTCTCCCTTTATGGAAGCTGATGTGCTGATTTTCCCCGGTGCCATGGACTCGCTCTCAGCATTGCAAATGTATAATCTGGATCAGTATATCATGCACGGCGGCAAAGTTGTCTTTCTGCAGGACAGAATCTCCGGACTGGTGCAATACAACGAAGCTTTCCCCATTTATTCCAATATCTTCCGACTGCTCGAACATTATGGTGTATTCATCAAACCCAATATCGTCATGGACCAGAATTGTGCACCCATCAATGTCAGCCAGCGGTCCGGCATCTTTGTAATAGATACTCCCCTGCCCTATCCGCCCATACCTATGTTGCAGGGGATAAAGAAGAACGTCGTCAGCAACGGATTGAGCGATATGCTGCTCTACCTCGGCTCTGAAATCGATACTAATGCCGGCAGAACTGATGTCACTGTCTTACCTTTATTAAAGACATCCCCCGGTTCCGGCATCATGGCAGGACCACAGTTTGACATCAGTCCCGACCGTTTTATGCAGAAAGGTTCAAATGAAGGCTTGACTCTTCCCCCCATCACAGTGGCAGCCTATTATACAGGAAAGTTCACCAGCCTCTTTGCCACCAATCCTTCCATCGCCAAAACTCCCGGTTTCATTGCCTCCAATCCCAATGCCGAAATCATCGTCCTCAGTGATTCCGATTTTATCCGCGATTTTATTACCAGCGCTTCTGACGCCAATATGATGTTTTTGCTCAACGCTGTCGATTTTCTGCTCAAGGATCTATCCCTCAGTGAAGTCAGGTCCCGCACTTTGCCCAATAGCCCTCTGGAAATCAGTACTTGGCTCTATAAACGTAATGTCCCCATGAACAGGATTGCTGAGATCGAGCCTGTCGTCAGGCTTTTCGTTAAAGGTGTCAATCTCGTGCTGCCTTCGTTGCTGCTTATAGTATGTGGTTTTATCGTCCTGATCAGCCAAAAGAAACGCCGTCGAAGCATACAGCAGTATTTCCAGCCTCTCAAACCAACTGAACCTGAGCCCTCAGTTCCTGAGCAGGAGCAGCACCAATGAAAAAAGCGCATCTGATTATCCTGATTGCCCTCACTTTGCTGACAGTGCTCTATTTTGTCGCCCGTTCCAAAGCTCCGGTGGAAAAGGAAAACCGCTTTTTCTCAGCCGATTCTGCTCAAGTTTATAAACTCGAATTCTCCACTCCCGAAGATACGGTGATCATTGTCAGAGACAAGTCAGAATGGCGAATGACCTACCCCCTAGAGTGGGCTGTCAGTGAAGACCAGCTGGGCAATTTCTTCAGACAAGCTCTACCCATCAAGACTTCCCTTACTCCCATGTCTGAAGATCCGTCCCTGCAAAGTATGTATAAAGTGGAGGAAAAGTCAGCCGTCCGCGTAAAAATTTACGGTAAATCAGGACGACTTCTGGACCATGTCTTTATCGGCAACGGCTCCAACACCAGTTACGACTACGGACGCAAAGACGGAGACAAAAAGATCTATCAGTTTAAGATAAACATTACCAATTTTGTCCGTCCCGATGTCTATCTCTGGCGTTCTCCCAATATCACTAATCTGAAACGAGCCGATATCGACCGCATTGATGTTACTTACACCCTCAATGCCTATACCCTGACCCTCGTTGGAGATAGCATCCGCTATACGGACAAGCGTGAAAGCTTTATGATTCCGGAATATAACCGAGCCCAGGATAAGATTATCAATGCCCTGGAACATCTGATGACCTGGCAGTTTGTGGATTCCAATACGGAGCAATATGCCCAGGCTTTCCGCAAGCCTGATTGCAAAATCGTTGTGCACCTAAAAAATGGTAAAGCCAAAACCTTTACCCTTATCCGCAAAGACACTCCCATCACGGATGCACCACCCAACAGCCCTCAGCAAAGTGTTCTGGTTCTGATGATGATTGATGATAAGATGACTCCGCTTTATCAGATGACGGGGGATTTTATCAACCGTTTTACGCGTGCTTCTCAACATTTCAAAGTTATCTATGATTAAACTATCCGTTTTATCAGAAATAACGCAGGAGCAGTTTACTGAAGCAGCAGAGCTCTGGAATCTGACAGGAGTAGGTAATCCTGCCCGGGGTGATACTTTGGAAGCTGTGCAAAAGACCCTTGCCCATGGCGGCAGGATGCTCCTTTTATACGATGACGGATTACCCGTCGGCACAGTCTGGCTGTCCCATGACCAGCGCAGGCTCTATATTCACCATATGGCTGTGCGTCCTGAACGTCAGCATCAGGGACTGGGTAGAAGGCTGCTCAAGCAGGCTCTGGCTTATGCTTCAGAACTGCAGCTGCAGGCAAAGCTGGAAGTTCATACAGATAATCCCGCCGCGCTTGAGCTGTATAAAAGCGAAGGCTTTCAGACTTTGGAAGGCTACCTTGCCATGATTAAAAGGGAGATTTGATGATGCACTATCTGCCAACCCGCATTATCTATGGAGAAAACGCTGTCCGCAAAGGATTCGTCTATCTCAACCGGTTCGGTAAGAAAGCGCTGCTGGTGACGGGGAAAACCTCTGCCCGTCAATCCGGTGCTTTGGATGATATCCTTAATGTGCTTAATCAATTGAAAATCGAAGCTGTCAGCTTTGACAGTGTTACCGAAAACCCCACTCTGGAAACCGTTATGGAAGGCACAGACCTTTTCCTTGCCAACAACTGCGACTTTCTCATCGGCATCGGCGGAGGCAGTCCCATTGATTCTGCCAAAGCCATCAGCCTCACAGCAGCTAATCAGCTCGGCAAAAATGAAATCTACGACCTTGCTAAATTCAAACAGAACTACCCCGTCGTAGCTGTGCCCACGACGGCTGGAACAGGAACGGAAGCCACGCAGTTTTCCGTTTTGACTGATGCTGCCACTCAGAAGAAAGCAGGCTTCGGGCATGATCTGGCTTTTCCCGCCTTGTCTTTGGTGGATCCCAAATATACTCTTTCCCTGCCTGCCAACATCACTCTGCATACTGCGATTGACTCCCTCAGTCATCTGCTGGAAGGCATTTATTCCAATCAGCGCAATCCCTTGCTTTACCCATTGATTTTCAAAGGTGTTCAACTCATCTATTCCAATCTTTACAAAGCTCTGCACAATCCTCTGCTCCTAATGGCAAGAGACGCCCTGATGTGCGCCAGTCTCTATGGCGGCATTACCATCTCGCATACCAGCACCACTCTGCAGCATTCCATCGGTTATCCCCTCACCTCTGTTTATGGTGTCCCGCATGGTCTTGCCAACGGTATCGTTATGCAACCCATCATGGAGCTTTACTATCCTGCCGTCAAAGCTGATTTGGACGACCTTTTCAGCTATCTGCGCATCAGCCGGGCAGACTTTTTCCTTTGGCTGGATGGCTTGCAGATGTCTGCCGGAGTTAGCATCCCGCCTGAGTTTATTGATGCTAAAATCCCTGAAATCTTAGCCAGCCGCAACATGGCAAACAATCCCTTCGAAGTTACGGCTGATGCCATCCGCAGCATTCTGGAGCAGCTCTCATGAAACAGTCAAAAACCGCCCTCTATCACCAAGTCCTGCAGTCCGTTGTCGATTTTCTCTCAGCCCGCGCCAATCCAGAACTCGTAGTCAAATACTCGCGCTATTTCAAGGATGGTTATGGCGCCTGGGGTAACAATGACTCTGACCTCAAAGCCTGTATGGAACATCTGGAAAAACAGTTTCCATCACTCGGACTGGATGATGTCATTCCTTTGGGACTTATCCTCTTTGCCAATGGCAAATACGAAGCCGGAAGCGTTGCCATCCGCCTGATTCAGAAATTCAAAAAAACATTCACCCGGGCAACCTTCGCAGGTGTCAAATCCTGGTATGACACCGGAATCGGCAACTGGGCACACAGCGATGTCATCTGCTCACTCGTTATCTCTGAATTCTTCAAACAAAACATCATTACCTATAAAGACTTTGCAGACTGGAAGACTTCCCCCAGCAAGTGGACCAGACGAGCAGTCCCGGTATCTTTGCTGGAAATCCGCAAAACTGCAGATCCTTTAGAGCTGCTCAATTTCCTTGATTCCATGATGCTGGATGAGGTCAGGGAAGTGCATCAGGGCTTGGGCTGGTTTCTGCGCGAACTCTGGAAACTCCATCCCCAACCGGTGGAAGCTTTTCTGTTGAAGTATAGAAATACTGCTGCCAGACTTATTTTCCAGTATGCCACCGAAAAGATGTCCAAAGAGCAGAAGGAACGCTTTCGCAAGGAAAAGTCAGCTAAAAATACTGATTGACATAATCTCTTATTAGCTTTAATCTGTTCAAATATTTTCAATATCCTGAGCGATGCGAGGTTTTATGTCCGTCACAGTCAAACAGGTCACAACCAAAGCAGAGATGAAGCAGTTCATCTACCTGCCTGAAAAAATCCACGCCCACCACAAGAACTGGGTGCCGCCTTTTTATGCAGACGACGCCCGCAGTTTTGACCCCAAACGCAATCTTTCCCACCGCTATTGTGACCATGTTTATCTGATTGCTTATGAAGACGGCAAGCCCATCGGCAGAGTGGCTGGCATCATCAACCACCGTTATAACCAGAATGCCGGAGTTAAGCATGCCCGCTTTGGATATATGGAAGTTCCGCCCCGTCTGGATGTGATGAAAGCCCTGCTGGACTATGTGATGGACTGGGCGAAATCCAAAGGCATGGAAAAGCTGGTGGGTCCCACCGGATTTACCGAGGAAGACCCCGAAGCCTTTATCATAGAAGGTTTTGACGAAGTCACCAACCTAGCCACCATCCAGAATTTCCCCGAAATCCCTGGATTCATGGAAGAGCTGGGCTTTGCCAAGGAAGTGGACTACTTCGTTTACATCATCGAAGTCGAAAAAGCCATGACCGAGGATTACCACAAGCTTTACAAATGGGTCAAACGCAACAAGGACCTGCGCCTGCTCGAATTCACCACCAAAAAGGAGCTCTGGAAATACATCGTGCCCATCTTCCGTCTGATGAACGAAAGCTTCACTGTGCTCTATGGCTACTCGCCTTTTGAAGAGCAGGAAATGCTCGATTTTGCCAAACGTTATATGCCCGGTGTGGACCCGCGCTTCATCAAGTGTGTGGTCAATTCCCAGGATGTGGTGGTCGGTTTCATCATCGGCATCCCCAATATGTCACCCGGCATTATCAAAGCGAAAGGACGCATCTTCCCCTTTGGCTTTATCCATATCCTTAAAGCCCGTAAAACCTCCCAAAAACTGGATGTCTATATGGGCGGCGTCAAAGAAGAATACCGCAGCAAAGGCGTTGACGTCCTCATGGGTTGGCGCATGCTCGAAGAATGCAAAGCTGCCGGCATCAAATTCATCGACTCCCATCACGAATTGGAAATCAATACCGCTGTCCGTGCTGAAATGGAACGCGTCGGCGGCAGAATTTATAAACGCTACCGCATCTACCACAAGGAGCTATAACCATCCATAACATAGCTCTATAGAAGAGGACATCCTCGTCTGCTGTTGTTCTGATGCAAGCCGGACGTCTATCCCTGTTTTTTCACCCTGACCCTTCCATAATATTCATATTTTGTCTGCTTTTTCTTGGAATTTATGTAAGCCTTTATGTAACTATGACGTAACTGATCCATCCTAATGAGTCCATTCTCCATTCTCAATTCTCAATCCTCCATTCTCCATTCTCAATTCTCAATTCTTAATTTCAAATAGTATCTTCTTTCCCATTTCTGCCTGCATAATCAATCCATAGATGCACTACTTTACTATTACTATATTATTACGGTAGTAATACGGTCAATGACTGTAATGATACCGTAATCCTACCGTATTAGTCCCGTAGTGCTGTTAAGGTAAATGAGGATTTCGGGTAACCCAGGGGCAGGAAAAATAAGAAAAGGTTAAAACATTTATATATAGAAAGTTACAGGTTCATAAGGAATAAATAAGCAATCAAATGGTTAGACTGCTAACTTTTTTCTTGCCAAAATTGCAGGGTCGGTTATTTTGTATTCAGAAACATAAACCAAGAGGAGGAAAAAATGAAACTCGTACCTTACAACAGAACCCATGAGTTCAAGCCGATGATGAGCATGATGAATCTGTTTGACGATTTCTTCAACCGTTTCTATGAAGAGGAAGCCGACAACAACTTCAAGGCTATGGCAATGGATATCGTTGAACGCGACAAGGAGTTCGAGCTCTTGGCAAATCTGCCCGGTTTCAAAAAGGAAGATGTGAAAATAGCTATCCACGACAACCAGCTGGTCATAGAAGCCAAGTGCGAATCCAAAAAGGAAGAAAAGCAGGGAACCGTTTACCGCTCTGAACGTTACAGCGGCAATTATAAACGCACCCTCTATCTGCCGGAAAATGCCGACGTCAACAAAATCCAGGCTAAAATGGAAGATGGCGTGCTCAAACTGACTCTGCCCAAAAAAGAAGCTGCTCCGCAGAAAGAAATCGTTATCAACTAACTTCATACACACACCTCATCATGGCGAACCCAATCGAGCCGGCTAACCCCGGCTCGTTTTTTTATCTATCCTTGACAGTTGAATACTGTTCAAAAAATATTGTCTGTATATGGGAGGTGAAGCATGGAAATTATGGAAATGCTCAACAACCTGATGGAAAAACTGCGTAAAGTGGGCGGAGTGGAGCTGTCTTTCGGCAATCCGCAGACTCTGGGTGACCTGACTGTCATCCCTGTTGCCAAAGTTGCCTACGGTTTTGGCGGTGGTGTGGGCACCGGTCAGAAAAAGAAGAAGAAAGCCCAAATCCACCACATCGACGAGACCTCCGAAGAAATGATTGAAACAGCCCCGGAAGAATCTCCCAAAAAAGGGGACATGGCAATGGGCGGTGGTGGTGGCATGCAGACCACTCCCATCGGCATCTTTGTCTTCAAGGGTGAAAGTGTGCGCTTTTATCCCACCCTCTCCTTCAAGGAAGCAGCCATCACAGCCGGTATCCTGATTCTGATGCTGTGGCGGGTCTTCCGCAAAAAGTAATCCCCACTGGAGCAGATATGATTTTTACCGATAAGAAGCTGGATAGCATTGCCCCCAAATTCCTCTCACCCAACCTCGACATCACCAAATGGGAAGACGTCAAGATCGAGCTGGAAAAGCTTACCCATCGCGCCCCTGAAACCTCGGCAGAACTGCTAAACCTGATGGAGCACGCTTCCGAGCTTTCCAAAGCTTTGCAGGATGAGCTTTCCTGGCGCTACATACGCATGACGCAATATGCCGATAAAGAAGAATACGCGCAAGCTTACAATGACTACAACGCCAATGTCTTTGCACCCTGTGAGCCGTACCGCTTCAAGCTGCAGCAGATTTTCTACAACAGTCCCGCCCGCTGTGAATTGCCTGCCGAAAAGTATTCCCATCTGGAAAAAATCATCGCCAATGAAATAGAGCTCTTCCGCGAGGAAAACATCCCCCTCAAGGTGCAGGAACTCGAGCTGGCTTCGCATTACGGCGCTATTGTCAGCAAGATGAGCGCGCTGTTTGAAGGTGAGGAACGCACACCCGCCCAGCTTTCCGTCTTTTTGAAAGATGCGGACAGAGCCAAACGTGAACAGGCTTGGCAACTGATTAACCAATGTTATATGGATAAAAGGGACGAGCTGGACAAGCTGTATGACGAGCTCAAGGCTTTGCGCATCAACATCGCCGCCAATGCAGGCTATGATAACTACCGCGACTATATGCACCAGGCGATGGGACGCTTTTCCTACACTCCGGAAGATATCCATAAGTTTCATGATGCAGTGGAAAAGGTGGTGGTGCCTTTTTGCGGCGAATTGAACAGACACCGCAAAGTTGTGCTGGGGGTGGATAAGCTCCGTCCCTGGGACCTGGCAGTTGACCTCGACGGCAAGAAGCTGCATCCCTTTGATACAATAGACGAATTTGTCTCCAAAGCCATCAGGATTGAGCACAAGGTCAAACCCGAATACGGACTGCAACTGGAAATGATGCACAACAGCGGCATGCTCGACCTGGAGAACCGCAAAGGCAAAGCGCCCGGCGGCTACAACAGCAGCATCTACGGGCTGGGCTCCTCCTTTATCTTCATGAATGCCGTCAAACTGCACGGCGATGTCACTACCCTCTTGCATGAAGCCGGTCACGCCATGCATGGCGCTGCCGGTAAAGACATACCCATCGACTATTACTGCAATCCGCCCAGTGAAGTCGCAGAACTGGCTTCCATGACGATGGAACTGCTCACCATGGACTATTGGGATGAATATTACAAGGACGAGGCAGACCTGAAGAAAGCCAAGCGTGACCAACTGGAGGGCACTTTGTCCTTCCTGCCCTGGTGCATGGTTGTGGATGCTTTCCAGCATTGGGTTTACCTCAATCCAAACCATACTCCCGACGAACGCCGCGAAGCTTTTGACAGCATCTACCGCCGTTTTGATGCAGAAGTGGACTGGACCGGATTGGAAGAGCAGAGAAAGGTGCGCTGGATGCGTCAGCTGCATATCTTTGAGGTGCCTTTCTATTACATCGAATACGGCATGGCGCAACTGGGAGCTTTAGCCATCTACAAGAATTACCGTTCCGACAAAGCCAAAGCCCTGCAGCAGTATCAGGACTTCCTCAACCTTGGCTATTCCAAACCCGTTAGGGAAATCTATCAGACTGCGGGCATCAGTTTTGACTTCTCCGAAAGCTACCTCAAGGAGCTGGTGGACTTCGTCAAAGCCGAACTGGCAAAGCTAAAAGACTGATTAACCACTAAACACACGAAAGACACGAAAGAAGATTGAGGAAAAGAAAAGTATCAGTATGAGCAGTCCCATGACCATGTTTAAGCTTGGAGACTTTTCATCTTTGCGTCTTTGTGCCTTTGTGGTGGAGGAAAATGCTCAGCATCGTCAGTAAAAGCCACGACGCCTGGTTCAACCTCGCCACCGAGGAATATCTCCTCAAACACAAGCAGGCAAACTGCTTTTACCTCTATGTCAATGCGCCCTGCATCATTGTCGGCAAGCATCAGAACACCCTGGCTGAGATTAACTACGATTATGTCAAAGAGCATGATATCAAAGTGGTCCGACGCATGACAGGTGGCGGCACCGTCTTTCACGACCTGGGCAATCTCAATTTCTGCTTTATCATGAATCAGGAAGAGGAAAAGACGGACAATTTCGAGACTTATACCCGTCCTGTCCTGCAGGTCTTGCAGGAGTTGGGTCTGGATGCACGTCTGGAAGGGCGCAACGACCTCACTCTGGATGGCAGAAAGTTTTCCGGCAATGCCAAACTGGTCTGGCGCGACAAGGTCCTACAGCATGGCACCATCCTTTTCTCCTCGCGCATGACCGACCTATCCAGCGCCCTCAGGGTCAATCCTCTTAAATTTAAGGATAAAGCCGTCAAATCAGTGATTTCCCGCGTTACCAACATTAGCGAGCATCTGCCCCAACCCCTTGCGCTGGATGACTTTATCCTACGCATCCGCGAACACGTGCATTCACTCTATCCGGCTGCCCGGGATTATGAATTCACTCCTGAGGAAACCGCTTTCATCCACAACCTTGTGCAGACCAAATACAGCACCTGGGACTGGAACTTCGGCAGCTCGCCCCGTTATAACTTCAGCAAAGCCATACGTACCCCCGCCGGCACCATCGAATTTTACCTGCATGTGGACAAGGGAATTATCTGCTCGGCAAAAATCTTTGGCGATTTCTTTCCCCAACAGGACCCCGAGGAAATCGAACATATCCTGACCGGACTTCCCCACAAGGAAGACATTTTGCGCAAAATCCTGGCTGGAGCCGACCTCAGCCGCTGGTTTAACAACGTCAGTCTGGAAGAACTGCTCTCCGGCTTGTTTTAATCAGATTTCCCGCCCGCAACCCCATCCAATCCATAGGTGCAAGAATCCTCTTTTATCCCTTTTTGCCCGGAGAGGTCAACGAGGGGTCTTCGAGGGCTTTCCCCACGATAACCCCCTGCAGCAAAAGAGGAAGAACCCAATTCCGCATTTCGCTGCAAAAGCACATAATCAGGAATTGTCAGAGCTGGGAAATCCCTTATTCTTATCAGGATAAAGCTATCCTGACAGTATGCGAAAAAGATTGTTTTGTCAATTCCTGAAAGGGATTTAGACCACTTCCTCCAGAGCGTGTTCCACAAACTGCTGCTCGGGTTGGTGATGCCTGAGCGTTCTGACGATGGCGATAAAGAAAAACAGCGCCAGCAAAGCCGAAATCACGTCGGAAAGAGGCAGTGCCCAGACCAGTCCGTCAAAGCCGAAGATACCATTCAAGATAAAGACGGCGGGGATATAGACCAGACCGTTGCGAGAAACGGCTATGATCAGTGAGGGGATGCCTTTGCCCATGGCTTGGATAGAGGTTAGCAGCGGCATCTGGAAGCCGATGAAGGGGATGGACAGGGTGAAGGCAGTCAAGACCTTGCTGCCCATTTCCACGACGTTGGGGTCAGTCGTAAAAATCTGGATTATCAGGCGCGGGAACAGCAAAAACAGGGCAAGGACGAAAGCCGCCAGCCCGGCGGACATTTCCAGCGTGGTGCGGACTGTCTGCTTGAGTCTGTGCTTGTTATTGGCACCATAGCTGTAACCGACGATGGGCTGCATGGCAATGGACATGCCGATGAAGACAAAGACGGGCAGGCTCATCACCCGCCAGACCACTCCGAATCCCGCCACAGCCACATCACCATAACCGGAGGCTACTCCGTAACAGATGGAATTTCCCACACTCATCATGATCTGGCTCAGGGAGGCTGGAATCCCGATTTTAAAGATTTCGGCAAAGGTTTCCCAGCGGATTCTGAGAAAGCGCGGAGAAGGCATGGCAAGGCTCTTACGCCGCCAGTAAAAGGATAACAGGTAGGCAAGGCTGCAGCTTGCTCCGATTAGGGTGGCAATGGCGGCACCTGTCACCCCCAGATGCAGCAGAAAGATAAAGACGGGGTCAAGCACAATGTTGGTGATGGTGCCAATCAGGTTGGCTTTCATCACGCCTTTGGCTGCGCCTTCCGCCCTCAGCAGCTGCGCTATGGTAAAATTGAGCATCAGCAAAGGCGAACCCAATATGATGATGCTCAGATAGGACAAAGCATAAGGGAAGGAATGGCTGCTGGCTCCCGCCAGATGCAGGATGGGACGGATGAAGGCAAGTCCCAGAGACATGACCAATACAGACGAGGCAAGACAGGATACCAAAGCCACGGTGGCAGTTTCACGGGCACCGGCGTAGTCCTTTTTACCCAACTGCCGCGAAAGAAAGGAAGCTGCGCCATTGCCGAAGATTCCCGAGATCGCCATCTGCATCATAAAGAGCGGCATGCAGATGCTGACTGCCGCCAGCTGATAAGGGTCGTTCAGTTTGCCGACAAAGAAGGTGTCCGTGACGTTGTAAAATATCTGCACCAGCATGCTGACCACAGTCGGCACTGCCAGGGTAATGATAGCTTTGGCAACAGGCATTTCGCCCAGCAGAAAAAGTCTCTTCTTATCCATTTGCTCCCACAGGATTGGTTTTGATGAGCACTGCCGGCAGGCTTTTATCCCGCATCCTGCCCGGCAGTCAGTATCCAATATCAAGAAAAACACAGCCCCGAATCAGGCAAGCAGATTTTTTGCATCCGTACATCTGCATCTGATGCTTAAGCAGGAGAAATCAAGCTGTGATCCAGGAGATATTCAATTTAACAGCCATAGGGCTTGCATCCTGACTACACCCTTCAGGAATTTACCCAATATTCAAAAAATAATGGTCTTCGGAACAAATATTGCATTAAATCAGGACTGTGTATTGAGGAGGTAATTATGAGCCTGTCTGTCAATTACACCAAACGCCTGCTAGCGTTTCTTGCGCTTATTTTATTGACTGCCGCTTTGTCTGCTGAACTAACCAGAGGCAGCGGAACTGAAACCGACCCCTATCTGGTCGGCAGTGCAGCAGAACTTAATGAAGTCCGTAACCATCTGAACAGCTTTTTCCTGCAGACAGCCGATATCGACCTCAATGTGGCTCCCTATAATCAGGGCACAGGCTGGGTGGCGATTGGAAACAGCTCATCCCACTTCGGTGGTTGCTACAACGGCAATGGATATTATATCAGGAATCTGGTAAGCACTTATAGCACAAACCCAGGACTGTTCGGAACCTCCACCAATGCCGTATTCCGCAACATCAATCTTGACGGTTTCATGATTAGCAGCCATATCATTGGCGTCGGCTCTCTGGTTCGCTATGCTTATTACACCCAGTTTGAAGACTGCTCCGCAGGCGGCAACGTCTCTGCCGAAAACACGGTCGGCATCCTGGCGGGATATGTTACCAACTCAAGCCTCCATAACTGCAGTGCAGTGGGGTATCTGCACAGTGACTGCAACCCTTCCGGCGGTTTAATCGGCAAAATTGAAAATACCACTCTTTTGGGATGCCATGCCAATGTGAGTGTGAACGGCAGCTTTTTCAGCGGAGGTCTGATTGGTCAAAGCACCACCGGCACCATCAGCCAATGCTGGTCTTCTTCCCAGGTCAATGCCTCCCTGTCATCTTCAGGCGGATTGGTCGGATATCTTATCTTATCTGAATGCAATGACTGCTTTACCACCGGCAACGTCAGCGGACCAAGCAGTTTGGGTGGTTTTTGCGGCATCGGGGAAAACAGCACCATCACCAATTGCTACAGCACAGGCTCCGTCACAGGAAACAACAACATCAGCGGATTCATAGCCAGTGTATACGGCAATACCACTGTCACCAACTGCTATTGGAATACGGAAACCTCCGGACTGACAACCTCGACTGCCGGCACAGGTGCAACCAATGCCCTGATGCTCTACCCCTATGCCGGGCAATGCTATTCCGGATGGGACTTTGAAACCGTCTGGCAGCATGATGTCACCGGCACTGTCAACAACGGCTTTCCTTATCTGCGCCTGATGCAGGTCACTGCTAACCAGGACAGTCATATCCCGCCGGTCCAGGCTGTGCAGTTGACCAATAGCCCCAATCCCTTCCGTGACTTTACCTCCATCAGTTTTTCCCTGCCCAAGAGCAGTTCTGTCAGACTGTCCGTCTATAACCAAAAGGGACAACTGGTCAGGACCCTTTCCGAAAGTGTCTTCACCCGGGGTGAACACAGGCTGGATTGGGACGGCACCGGCAGTAACGGCAAAGCGGCAGCCAAGGGAATCTATTTCCTGCGTCTGCAGGGCGAAGGCTTCGTCCAGACCCGCAAGCTGCTCCTGCTCAGATAACAACGCTGTAAGATTTCTTTTCCCTTTCACAGCAAGGGATTACCTGCTTTATACCCTGCTTTTGCGGTTGTGTCACAATCCACCTATCCCTGTTAGCCTTTCCCCTGCTCTTCCTTAATGGCAAAAGCAGTTCAAATCTATATCAAATCTATACCAAATGGATATCAAATGTATTCCAGAATACATTTGATATACTTTTGATTTCCTTTTGGTATGCTTTTGATTTACTTCGGCAAAAGGGATGGAGATGGGAAGGGTGAACAAAAAAATAGTGTAAACGGATGTCCGGCAAGGGATTGAGATATAGAGACAAAGATAGGCTGCTGAGCAAAAGGT
>DAHVPA010000080.1 GCA_027318525.1 Candidatus Cloacimonadota bacterium
ATCTTGTGGCTGTGAGACAGGGCTGGTTAAACAGTATAGTTACAACCGCTGTATTTGATTTCAATGCTTTTGCAGGGGGTGACGGCACAGAAGACAATCCTTATCTGGTTGATAATGCACATCAGTTAAACAATGTCAGGTCATTTCTCCATGCCTGGTTTCTGCAAACCGGGAACATCGATCTGAATATCTATCCCTATAATCAAAACACCGGCTGGATTCCCATCGGCACAATATCTGCTCCTTTTCGCGGCCATTACAACGGTGATGGCTGGAAGATAGACAATTTATACATCAATACACTGGCTGGGGATGTCGGTCTGTTTGGATGCAGTTCCGACAATGCTGAGCTGAGAAATGTGGTTTTAACCAATGCAGACATAAATGTCGTCAATAATGACCCCTCTGAAACAGGAATTCTGGTTGCCTACGCTGTTAACTCGACAATTACCAAATGCAGTTCGAGCGGCAATGTGCATGGTGCTTTTAATACAGGCGGTCTGATTGGCTATAGTTCCAGCACCACTGTCAGTGACTGTTACTCCACTGCCTCTGTGTTTGGCTCTGATTATGTGGGCGGGCTTATCGGGACCTTATATTTTGCCACTGTGGAGAGATGCTACAGCACCGGACATGTTTCATGGTCGGGAGCTCCCCACGGTGGACTGATTGGAAGCAATTTGTATGGCTTCAGCACCGTAGCAGGCAGTTACTGGGATGTGCAGACAAGCGGCATCAGCACCTCGGGAGGAGGAGAAGGCAGAACCACGGCTGAAATGACTTATCCCCATGCAGCCAACACCTACATGGGCTGGAACTTCAGCTATGTATGGCAGACAGATGCCCTTCAGCAGAATTCCGGTTATCCTTTCCACAAGTTTGTGCACCAGGTTGCTTTTCCCATTATCAGCTATACTCCTGTGATAAATGGTGAACCCGTAATCGTTACCATCACCTGCTCGACTCTGAATGCCATTATCAGGTATACCCTGGATGGAAGTATTCCAACAGAAACGTCGAATCTTTATCTGGAACCTGTTTGGGTGAGCCCCGATGATGACAGTCTGGTGGTCGTGAGAGCGGTCGGATTCAAGGATGGTTATCTTCCCAGTCCATATGCCAGTGCAGATATTAACTTTAGCACTATTATTCCGGAAGCTAATCAAGACCTGGTTGGGGCTGATAAGTTCAAATTACGTGCCTGTCCCAATCCATTTTCAGACCTGGCGGAAATAACCTTTTCACTTGCCAAAGCCGACAGGGTCAACCTACGCATCTACAACCAGAGGGGACAACTAGTCAAAGTCCTGACAGACGGCACTTATGGCAAAGGGGAAAATAAAGCTGTCTGGGATGGCACTGATAGTAATGGCAGACCTGTGTCTTCAGGCGTTTACTTCCTGCGCCTGCAGGGAGAAGGCATTTGCCAGACTGGAAAACTGCTTTTAATCAGGTAGAATTGTCGCTATTATTGTATGCTGATATTCTTGAGTCTGTATGCTCTGTTGACTTTGCTCAACCTGCTGGATGGCTACACCACCTGGCATGTGTTGAAGCCGGATAAATACCACAGGGAAGTCAATCCCCTGGCACGCTGGATTTTCCGCAAGCTGGGTCTGATGAATGGCATAATCGTTGCCGAAACGCTCTGGATAAGCTTTTATACACTGCTGCTGGCATTTTTGGCAGGCTTCGGATTGTTGGTGCCACTCATCCTTTTGCTGCTTGGCATCGCTGTCTTCAGCTGGGTAGTCTGGGACGGCTTACGACTGATGCGTAAACAGAAAAACACCCCCCCCCCGATAAATCATTAAGGAAAATCTTGAAGTGAATCTGATTCTGCGCAGGGAAAGAACTGAGGTCTTCCACAGAGTGGAGGAACTCACCCGGGAAGCCTTCTGGAACGTGCATGAACCCGGCTGTAACGAACACTTTCTGGCTCATGTGCTGAGGGACTCGCTGGACTTTATAGCTGAATTGGACTATGTGGCTGAACTGGATGGCAAGCCCGTCGGCAATATCATGTATGCCCGTTCTGTCATTCTGCAGCCTTCCGGTCTGCCTTATCCTGTCCTCACCTTCGGACCGGTCAGCGTGTTACCATCCCTGCAGGGCAAAGGCATCGGCAGCGCGCTCATCACTCATACCCTGGAACTGGCACGGCAATTGGGACACGCTGTAGTCGTGATTTACGGCGATCCCGCCTATTATGCAAGGTTCGGTTTCCGCGCTGGGGAAGACTTTGGCATCCGCACCAAAGACGGGTGGTTCAATCCCGCCCTGCAGGCTCT
This sequence comes from Candidatus Cloacimonadota bacterium, assembly GCA_027318525.1. Lineage (GTDB taxonomy): Bacteria > Cloacimonadota > Cloacimonadia > Cloacimonadales > Cloacimonadaceae > UBA5614. The sequence continues at coordinate 2,292 of DAHVPA010000080.1, forward strand.
GGAGCTGGTTCCCTTAGCGCTCAAAGGTATCAGCGGCAGCTTTGTCGAGGCAGATGTCTATAATCTTGATACCCAGGCAGCAGAACAATTTGACGCTGATTTCCCTCCCCGCACCAAAGAGGTTACCCCTTCCCAAAGCCGATACCTGGAACTGCTAAGCCAGTCGCACCGCTAAATCTGTTTAAACAGACAGCTCTGCATGGAGACGTTTTGTAAAGGAGCAGCTGCCATCTTTCCCCAATCCCCATGTCCTTTCGGATGTGACAACAAAGGGCAAGCAACACAGCGCCTTTCAGGTTCACCCTGCCGGACCATATGTAACACAATGTAGATGTTAATAACAGGTCAGTTTTTTACCGCAATTACATAATAAAATCTGCAATTATTACCTGCAGCGGCTGAATAGTCAATGTATTGGGGGGTGTTTGATTGCCCCAGATATTGATATGTCCCATCAGGGCTGTTACAGGAATAGACGCTGTAATAATCAGGACTGAGCGGAGCCCCAAAAGTGTTTTGGGTAACTGCATCCCAATTTAGATATACATCACCGGCAATTACATTAATATGCAGGTTTACCACAGGAACAGGCGGATAGAGCATATTCCCAATCGTAAAGACAGAATCTGACACGTCATAGACTTCACTGTTCGAAAAATTGCGTATTCTTATCAGGGCTTGAGAGGTCGGAATATTGGGTACTTCCCAGAAATACATACCCGTTGATGCCGCAATCTCGGTGCCCGTTATCTGGACCCAACTGCTTCCTGCGTTAATACTGTAGTCTATCAGAAGATGGGTAATATCGTCTATATTGGACCAGGTGATGATGCAAAAGTCCTCAATCAGCGCAAATTCTCCTCCGTTCGGTGTGAGAACTGTAATCCCGGGGCTGATGGTAAAGACTGCATCGCTTTCGTCCCCGATTTGGGTAAAAGCGGTATCGGTAATCCTGACCTGGCAATTGGATGTGGCAACAGACGGAACTGTCCAATTGAAGCTATTTCCGGAAGCAGGTACACCCGGCGTTATTTCGGTCCAGCCTCCCGAAGGGGAGGTCCTGTATTCCAGCTTAACATTGCTTACGTTGTAATATGACCAGGTGATTTGTTTGAGAGAGCCAAATCCCCAAACCTCCGAACCGTTGGGAGAAAGAATCTGCAGTTTAGAGATTGTGAAGGGGGAAGCGCTTATTGCATAGTAGGCAGAATTGCCGGCAGCGGTAATCCTGACCAGTCCGGTGGTGGTATTGATATCCGGAACTGTCCAGACAAAGCTGCCCACGTCGGAATTCACACCCGAAGCAATAGAATTATAGGAAGTTCCCCCGTTGGTGGAGTATTCAAGATTGAGCGTAGTAGATGGAACTTCCGAAGTCCAGGTGATTTCACAAGATTTACCCGCCTGCAGCTTGATTCCGGAAGCGGTGGGATAGCTAAGCTGCAGCGCTGCAATGCGGAATATGCCTGATACGCTGTTAAGGTTGGGGTCGGCGGAACCGCTCAGTCTGGCAAGGCAATTGGAGGATGAGGAAGAAGGCACGTTCCAGTTGTAATAATGCTGGTTACCTGATATGGAGCTTTGGGCAACAGTCCAGTCCAGACCACCGTTCAGGCTGTATTCAAAGTTGACCAGATTAAGAAAATCCGAATTCCAGGTCACCTGATATTGCGAACCTGCTGCTATGACTGCTCCAATCTGTGGAGTCTGGATTGCCAGTTTGCAAAGCGTGAATTTATAATCACTCCAGTCATATATTGCCGGGTTGCCGTAGCTGGAAAGCATAAGGTAGCAGGAGGTGGAAGGGGAATCAGGCATCTGGATGGAATAAGGTGAGGCGGCAACTGCTATGTTTTCAGCCAGAAGCTGCCAGTCTGAACCTCCATTGATGCTGAGCCAGATATTCAGGTTTGTGATGCCGCTGTAGGTCCAGGACACATTATAGCTTTTACCGGTTTGCATGACAAGATTTGCTCCTTCAGGAGAAGCAAGTGTTACCCTGGGCGGATTGGTGGTGGAAATGGTGAAAACTGCATCTGATATGTCCGAAACAGATGGATACTGGATGGAAACAACCTTGATGAGGCATTGGGATGAAAGAGTGGCTGGAACTGTTATGGCATAATAACCCTGCAGGACTGAGACGGGCGAGGAATTCAGGCTAGTCCAGTTACTGCCGTTGTCGGAAGAAGAAAACAGGTTGATGGTTCCGGACAGACCGGTTGAATGCCAGTAAATGGTTTTGGTGGTTGAAACGCGCCAGATTTCACCGCCGTTGGGTGCCAGAACCTGGAGGGAAAGCTTGCTGAGTTTTGCGACAAAGCCGTCCCACGAGCCATTGCTGGTGGCAGTTACAGAGCCGAATAGGGCATTCTGATAAATCTGCCCTGTAACAAACAAGTCGGAATTTTCATCAATAAAGATATCTCTGCCATATTCGCCATAATCAATGGCGGTCCCGCCGGCATTTTTAGCCCAGACCCAGTTGCCGCCGGAATCAAGCATGGCAACGAAAACATCAGTGCTGTTGCCAGTCAGGTTTAAAGTTCCAAAAGTAGCGCTGGATTTGAAGGAACCGGTGACATAAACATTGGAATTGGCGTCAACTGCAATACCTGACCCATCTTCATAGTTAAGGCTGCCTGCTGATGCCGCCCATAACCAGTTTCCTGCGGAGTCCATTTTCGCGGCAAAAACATCAGAATTACCCAGAGATGTGATAGTAGCAGAGCCAAAAGTGGTTGTTCCCCAATGGTAACCGGTAACATAAAGATTGGAAGAAGTGTCTATGGTAATATCATAACAGTCTTCCACATAACTGCCTAAAGCCTGTCTTGCCCAGAGCCAGTTGCCGTTACTGTCCATTTTGGCAACGAAAACCTCCTGGTAGACTCCGGAAAGAGTATTGGTTCCAAATGTTGCGTTGGCGTAGAAAGAACCAGCAACATAGAGATTACCAACGGTATCTATAGCAATCCCTTTGCCGTTGTCTTCACTGGAGCCACCACCTCTGGTAGCCCAGAGCCAATTGCCATTGTTATCAAGCTTGGCAACGAACACATCTGATGCGCCATAACTGGATAAATTTATACTTGCTCCGAAAGAAGACGTTCCACGGAAATAACCTGTGATAAAAATATTGGCAGACGCATCCAGCACAAGGCCCTGGCCATAGTCATATGCTCCTTCGGTTGAAGCACCGCCTGCTCTGTTGACCCAGACCCAGTTTCCGTTGGGATCAAGTTTGCCCACAAAAATATCGGAAAAACCGCTGCAGGTCAAGTTGATACTGCCAAAGCTGGCTAAGGATTTAAAACCACCGGTAACATACACATTGTGGCTGGCATCAACTGCAATTTTCATTGCCAGATCTTCGTCAGAACCTCCAGCTTTGGTAGCCCAGAGCCAATTGCCGGCAGTATCCATTTTTGCTATGAAGATGTCATCCCATCCGCTGCTGACAAGGCTGGTGTTCCCGAAGTTTGCTGTTCCGCGAAAAGAGCCGGCAACATATATATTGCCTTCAGCATCTTTAGCGATGGTGTTGCAGTTGTCGGCGTTGGTTCCTCCGACTGCTTTTGCCATGGTCCAGTCATATACCTGACTGTGTAGAAAACCTGTGAGAAAAGATAAAAAACTAATGACAATCAATAAAAGAAAAGTCTTCATAAAACCTCCACATCTCCATGAATTTGGATTTTGTTATGATCAACCTTGGAAAACAGATGTAGGATGCTAAGTATCATAACTCCTGCACCTGGAAATGATAATATTTCCTTAAGCTTAATAATTCACTTTGCCTTATCAAGGCACAAAGCATATATTTTATGATCTAGAACTTAATGTCAAGATTTTTATTAGTATCTGAGCCGTTTATTTGTATGAGATTTTGACTATCGTAAAGGCAGGTTGGGGCTGATAATTCTGCTTGACAGTAAACGCTTAATGACAAAATATGCCAGTTAGTATAAAAGCTTGAATTGTGTGCAGATAGCAAGGAGAAACAGAATGATTACCATTGATTGGAAAGAACGGCTGACCAGAGATACAGAGCAGTATTTAACGGAAAAACTCCCCAAACAGGACTATGACTTTGAGATAATCTTCAATTGGTATCCGGAACGCGTGAACGGCAAAGTCCCTGCAGAATTCATCCAGTTTGTGGTGAAGGCGATGGCGCACGCAATCAGTAAACAGCATGAGCAGTATGTTCCCTTTTTCCAGTATCTTTGGAACAAGAAAGGGGATTATGGCAAGCTGGCATTCATCTTTTTTATGGCTCGCTTTATCGGCAAAAATCCCGCTCTCTACAATGGAATGATAGAAAAAGCCCTGCTCAAGGGTAATGCCCATGAAATCGGGCTGATATTTGAAAAGGTCTATTTTCCGCTCTTCAAGAAAGAGACAGAACCCTATCTGAGCAAGGTCTATCCCTGGCTGGAAAGCAGTCACGAACCTTTGCGCAAGCAAGCGCTTGCCTACCTGGTCAAAATGATGAAACAAAAGCCGGAAATCATCTCCCAGGTGCTCAGACATCAGCAAAACAGATGGCTGGCACAAAATCCGGAAGCCGTTGCCACCAATATCGCCATCCTCAAAGCTGTCTGGAAATTGGATTCGCCAGCAGTAATGGAAGTCTTTCGAGAATACAAATCCACCCGTGACCCGCAGACTGTGGAAATCCTTTGCGGAGCAATCACAGAATACAATGCGGAACTGCTGCCCATTGTGGAAAACTGGACCCACAGCGGTAATGCCCGGCTCAAAAAAGCTGCCACTTCCGCTTATAAAATCCTGCTCAAAAAGAAAGCCTGAGACATAGTAAATGGATAATAGCCAATACATTACAAAACACGGAATGGACCAGCTGCAGAGACGCATTCATGAACTGATGACAGAGCGTCCGGAAGTCGTCAAAGCAGTAGCCATTGCCCGCGAATTCGGAGACCTGAGCGAAAATGCCGAATACAAGGCAGCCAAGGAACGCCAGCGCTCCATTGACCATGAAATCGATCATCTGCGCAGAAGAGCTGCCCACCTCAAGGTGATAGACTGCTCGGTCTTTCCCAAAGACGTAGTGCGCTTTGGTCTGACCTGTAAAACCCGTGATAACGACAGCAGTGAAGAGCAATGGTATCACGTGGTCGGAGTGGACGAAATCAACTTTCCCGAAGAGGAAGGCATAATGGCAGTCTCCATCGCCTCTCCCATCGGCAAGGGACTACTCGGTAAAAAGATTGGTGAAGTCGCTCTGATACACGCTCCCATGGGCGTCCGCCAATTTGAGATACTGGAAATTAAGTAAAAAATAAATATATGACAGGTGGGTAACATCCACCTTAACAAGGAGTTTCAATGCCTCAAGCCAAAAAAGCCAAAGACAAAAGCCCGCTGCTCTATGAGCGGAAAAACTTCTGGCAGAATGCTTCCGAACCTCTGCAGAAAGAGGCGATGAAGTTTGCCGAAGGTTACAAAGACTTTCTCAACAAAGCCAAGACTGAACGCGAATCTGTGAAGTATGCTCTGGACGTTCTTGCCAAAAACCAGTTCAAGCCGCTGGACGGAAAGAAATCCGGCAAGAAAGTCTATCAGGTCTTTCGCAACAAGACGATGGCGTTTGCCGTTATCGGCACAGAACCTGTCAGCAAAGGCGTGAACATGGTCGCAGCGCATATCGATGCCCCCAGGGTTGACCTCAAACAAAATCCGCTCTATGAAGACGGAAACACATCCCTGGCTGTGATGCGCACGCATTACTACGGCGGCATCAAGAAATACCAGTGGGTTTCCACACCGCTGGCATTGCACGGTTTTATCGT
>DAHVPA010000081.1 GCA_027318525.1 Candidatus Cloacimonadota bacterium
CTATCAACGCTGACCCTGTGGCAGAAAAACTGATGAAGCTGATTGATATGCTGGAAGATTTGGATGATGTTCAAAAGGTTTACGCCAACTTCGAATTCTCCGATGAAGTTATGGCAAAGTTAAATCAGGACTGATAACCAAGCTGGACAATAAAATAAGCGCTCCTTACAGAATCATCGGGATAGATCCCGGCAGCAGATTCTGCGGATATGGACTTTTGGAGATTGAGAAGCGAAAAATCGTGGCAGCAGGCTGCGAAGTTATTCATATTGACGACAGGAAACCGCTTACCCAAAGGCTATGCGTTATATATGAAGAAATCAGAAAAGTGCTGGAGCAATTCAAGCCAGACTTTGCATCGGTAGAAACCATGTTTTTCGGAAAGAACTTTCAGGGTATCTTCTCACTGGGTCACGCCAGAGGAGTGATATTATTAGCTCTGGCTCAAGCCTCCATCCCCATTTTTGAATATTCACCCAGAGAAGTAAAGAAAGCGGTGGTGGGCAATGGCAATGCCTCAAAGCTTCAGGTCAGATATATGATTGAGCAGTTGTTGCCAATCTCCAAAGAAAAACTTACTTCTGATGCAGCAGACGCTCTGGCGATTGCTTTGTGTCATTACAACCGCAACAGGTATTAGAAAAATGCTCAGCTATCTTTCAGGAACACTCACGGAAAAACAACCGACTTCTATAATTATAGATATACAGGGAATGGGCTTTGAAGTAAAAATACCTCTCAGCACCTATGAAAAATTGCCGTCTCTCAATCAGACCTGTTCTGTCTATACTCATCTATACCTAAGCCTTAGTCAGGATGAGATGAGGTTATATGGGTTTTATAGTTTGGCTGAAAAGACGCTGTTTATCAAGCTGATATCAATATCCGGAATTGGACCCAAGATTGCCCTCTCCGTCTTATCTTCGATGAGTATTGGAATGTTTATTAAAGCAGTCAGAACAGAAGAAGAGGGATTATTATCCAAAGTCCCTGGCATTGGAAAAAAAACAGCCCAAAGAATCATAATTGAGCTTAAAGATGAAGTTCTTAAAATGGCAGACCTGTTGGGAGATGATGAAAGGACAGGATTGGATGCCGGATTTGCTGAAGTGGAAAAAGCGCTACTCGCACTTGGATATAACAGCAAAGATATTGGTAAAGCCATTGCAGCAATGAACGACAGTGATAAAAACCAGCCGGTGGAACAACAAATCAAAAAAATCATCCGCATAATTTATCAGAAAGCCTAAGATGAATCTCAGACACGAAGCATTTGACATCATAGCTAAAGTATTGAAGAATAACGAATATTCTGACAATCTTCTGCAGCAAAAAGCTCGTAAAATCAGACAATCCAGTGGAGAATCCCCGGCATTTTTATATCAAATAGTGAAAGGAACCATCAAATATAAGCTGCACCTCGACTATATCTGCCGTAAGTTTACCGAAACTGAGAAATATGAGAAAACGGACATCAAGGTCAAAGCTCTTTTATTTATGGGGCTGTATCAGCTAAAGTTTATGGCATCGGTTCCCGACCATGCCGCCATCAATGAAACGGTGGAACTGGCTAAGGAAACAGTGGGAGAAGGAATCGCAGGATTTATTAATTCAGTTCTGAGGTCTTTTCAACGTAACCCCGAGATCAGGTTTCCTGAAGACAGTATAGATAGAATTGCCTTTGAACACTCGTTTCCTCCCGAACTGATTAAAATATGGATAGATAATTGGGGTGAAGAAAAAACAGAACTACTTGCAATGTCTTTCAACGAGCCATCCAAACTACACCTGAGGGTCAATACTTTGGCAACCGACCAGGTAAAATTGCTGGGCTACCTTTCCAAAAGGAATATCGCCTGTAGACCAAGTTCTGCCAGCAACAATGTGATTGTATGTGAAAACGGATATGAAGCCCTGGAAGATGTCGCCTTCTCGGAAGGATACTATTCAGTTCAGGATACATCAGCTGCCTTGATAGTCGAATTGCTCGATCCCAACCCGGGTGACTATGTCCTTGATTTATTTGCAGCTCCCGGAGGGAAATGTACCTATATCGCCGAGTTGCTCAAAAACTCAGGAGAAGTGGTTGCTGTGGATAAATCCCCTGCTAAGATGAAGCTTCTGAAACAGGCAGTGGAACGTCTACAAATCGAGAATGTAAAAATTGTGGTAGAAGATGCTTTCAGGTATGGTCCCATTGCACCCGCCTTTCATAAAGTATTAGTGGATGCTCCATGTTCCGGCTGGGGAGTTTTGGGCAGAAAAGCTGATTTACGCTGGCAATCACACCAAGATATACCACAACTACTTAAATTGCAGGAGAAAGCTCTGAGTTATGCAGCAGGCTTTGTTAAGAAAGAAGGATTTATGATCTATTCTACCTGCACAATGAATCCGGATGAAAATGAAAATATGGTGCGCCAATTCTTGCTGAAAAATAAACAGTTTGAGCTTGTCAAAGCTGAGACCAAACTAAATCCCGTCTACGACAAGGAAGGCTATTTTATGTCGGTTCCATTTTTGCACAACATGGACGGTGCATTTGCCGCCAAGATGATGAAAGTGAAGTGATGATATGGAAAAGGGCAAGTTAAAGTTATACGGATATTATCTGGGGATCGGTTTGGGGATAATATTGGTGGTTGCCTTTATCACCAGCCAAATTATTATGCCTCTCATGTTTGGAAAACCAAAAAGCATTGAAGTGCCGAATCTGGTTAGTGTCTCCAGCAGTCAGGCAAAGAATATCCTCGCCGACAAAAAACTCCATGCTGTAGTTAAAGACAGCACCTGGTCTGATGAAGTGGAGAGAGGATTTGTAGTTTCGCAAAAACCTGCAGCCGGTGATTTTATCGAACCTGATGGGACGGTATATTTGGAGATTAGCAGAGGTTCAAAGTTTGTAAAAGTTCCGGAATTGATCGGTTTAAATGTCCAGGCAGCCTGGATGCTATTGAATAATTATAACTTAAGATTTGTAGTTGCTGATTCGCTTTTCTCAGAACGTTACCCGGTGAATACAGTTGTGCAATCCTCACCGTCTGCCGGAGAACGGGTAGAGCGCAGAACAAAAATCAAACTATTCATCAGCCGTGGAGAAAGCGCTTATGCTGATACACTCTCAACAGGCGATGACTATAACTATTGAACTTCTTGACAGAAAAGGCAGAGTTTAAGTTTATGAGCATAATTATGCGCCCTTGGCTCAACTGGATAGAGCATCTGACTACGGATCAGAAGGTTAGGGGTTCGAATCCCTTAGGGCGTGCCACTTTTTGCCAGCTGCGGCTGGCTCTTTTTTTTGGATCTAAGTTATGAGAGACGAACAGAATTCCTTGAGCAATCTGCGGCGCATTTATGCAATAATGTTCAGATACTGGCCCTACGTTGTGGGTGGAGTATTTACCATGCTGTGTTATGCAGCTATGAACGGTATCAGCATTACAATGGTCGTGCCTGTCCTGGACATTGTGCTAAAACCGCATAATAACCCCATTGTCTACAATTCTATAAGTGAACTATTTGAAGCTATTGTTAGCAATTTAAGTCTATTTTTTGCTGAACAGTCATCTTTGTTTGATTTTGCAAGCATCAGAAACTCAGCCTTATTGGGAGATCTGAAAGCTGTATTGCTCTCCACAAAACCCTATATTGTCCTTGAAGCTGTCAGCATAGTTGTAATTGTTTTGTTTATGCTGAAGAACCTCTTCTTTTATCTTAACAAGTTCATGTTCACTAATCTACGGGGTAGATCTGTAAGAGATATCAGGGCACTAATGTTTGAAAAGTATCTTTCCCAATCCCTTGCATTTTTCAATCTAAACCGCGTTGGAGATTCCCAAGTGCGACTGGACAATGATGTCACAATTGTAAGCAATGAGTTTATCTCAAACCTATTTTTAGTTTTGCGTGACATGATGGTTATGCTGTCTTGCATGGCAGTGGCTTATTTTATGAATCCCCGCTTGTTTCTAATCAGCCTGCTGGTAACACCAATATTTGCGTTATCAGTAAGTTATATCGGGAAGAAGATAAAAAAGTATGCCAAAAGAATTCAGGCACAGTATTCCAGTATGTTTTCTCAAGTAGAAGAAGCCTTGAATAGTATGAAGATTGTCAAAGCTTTTGCCAAAGAAGATTTTGAACTTACCAATTACAAGATAATCAATAACCGTTATCGAAAACTCTGGCAAAAAGTGGAAATGTATAATGCCCTGAACCTTCCTATCAGTGAGATAAGCAGTGCTGTGATCGGGGTAGTGTTGTTACTGGTTGCCGGCAAACAGATAGTAACTCCCGGAAGCAACTTTTCACTGGGTGAGTTCACGGCTTTTCTGATTGCCATATTTTCCACTTTACATCCATTAAAGACGCTAACCAAGGCTTATGCTGATATCAAAAAAGCTCTTATTTCTTTGGAAAGAATCTCATACATCCTTAATCTGAAAACAGAAATCAAAGAAGTAGCAAATCCGATAGATAAGAATGACTTTATATCCGAAATTGCATTTAAAAATGTAAGCTTTCAATATGGAAAGAACAAGTGGGTATTACGAAACGTCAATCTACAAATAGAAAAAGGATCTAAAACAGCAATCATTGGATCAAGCGGTTCTGGAAAAACTACTCTTGCCAATCTACTGAACAGGATGTATGATACATCTGAAGGTGTAATTGAGATAGATGGCGTCCCCATAACACAATTTAAACTAAAGAACTTGCGAGGGTTGTTTGGAGTGGTCCCTCAGGAATCTCAGCTCTTTTCCAATACAGTTTCATACAACATTCAATATGGGAATCAGAGCATCCTGGATGAAAAACAAATAAAGCAAGCTGCAGAAGTGGCTTATGCGGATGAATTTATCGAGCAGTTCCCAGATAAGTATGAACATATGTTACAGATTAAAGGTTCAGACCTTTCCGGTGGGCAGAAACAAAGATTGTGCATAGCCAGAGCAATCGCTGCCAATCCCCCGATTTTAATTTTTGATGAAGCGACATCTGCGCTGGACTCGGATTCAGAACGAAAAGTCCAGGAGGCTATAGACAGGGCAACACAAAATAGGACTGTAATAGTAATAGCACATCGTCTTTCTACAATCCTTACAGCAGATAAAATCGTGGTTATGGACAAGGGAGAAATTGTGGGAATTGGTCCTCATGAACATTTAATAAAATCCTGCAAGCGTTATCAATCTTTATATAATTTACAGTTCAGTCATGTTCAGATAGGTGAGTAAAATGAAAATCAGCGGCTTTTCCTTTGTCAGGAATGGAGTTAAACTTTATTATCCGGTTGTAGAAGCAATAAAGTCTATTTTACCAATATGCGATGAGTTTGTAATTGCTGTCGGAGAAGGCGATGCTGATGATACAACCAGAAATCAAATTATGGCGATAAACGACCCCAAAATCAGAGTAATTGATACGACCTGGGAGGAGAAATACTTCAAAAAAGGTATTATCAACTCCATCCAGACTGATATTGCTATGAAACAATGTTCAGGTGACTGGTTGTTTTATCTGCAAGCTGATGAAGTTGTTCACGAAAAATATCTTCCGGTTATTAAGCAAAGGTGTGAACAACTGCTTGAAAATAAACAAGTTGAAGGATTGCTTTTTGGCTATAAGCACTTTTGGGGAGATTATGATCATTACCATGACGGACATGGCTGGTATCCCAGTGAAATCAGAATTGTCCGCAACCTGCCCGAGATTCATTCATATCAAAGTGCACAATCGTTTCGTTTCTTTGATTCATACGACAATCCAAGACAAGAGACCGGAACCAGAAAACTGAATGTTGCCAAGGTAGATGCAGAGATATATCATTACGGATGGGTTAGACCTCCGCAATTGATGCAGAATAAAAGCAAGGCACTCAACTCTATTCATTGGGGAATCGGCAGAGCTGAAGCTTTTTATAAAAATGAGAAGCCGTATTTCGATTATGGACCACTCAGTTCACTGGCAGTATTCAATGATACACATCCGGAAGTTATGGCACGAATGATTAGTAATATCAACTGGAAGGATAAGCTTCAATACTCAGGGAAGCCTGATAAATCACGATTACCTCACAAACATGAAAGGCTGAAATATGTTTTGCTGAGTTGGATTGAAAAGCATCTGAATAATGGCAAACAGATAGGCGAATTCAAAAATTACAATCTTTTGAGGAACATCTGAACTTCTGATGAACAGAATATCTGTGACGATCATCACCAAGAATGAGGAACGTAATATAGCGCGTTGTCTTGATTCTGTTAGGTGGGCTGATGAGATTGTAGTGGTGGATTCCGGCTCTGAGGATAGAACCAAAGAAATATGCCGTCAATACAACTGTGTATTGCATGAAGCAACTTGGCTGGGTTTTGGTAAAACAAAGAAGCTGGCAGTAAATCTTGCTTCACATGACTGGATTTTATCAATAGATGCTGATGAAGAACTTACCCCTAAGCTCATCAACGAAATTAAGGAACTGCTTAAGAACGGACCTGAATACCAAGGTTACAGAATAAAGCGACATTCATTCTATCTAGGTAAAAGGGTCAGATTCTGCGGCTGGAATAGGGATTATACTCTGAGGTTGTTTAATCGAAAATCTGGTAACTTCAACGATAAAAGTGTTCATGAATATGTTGTCTTAAATGGCAAAATTAGTAGGTTCAAACATCCCATGTTGCACTATACTTATCCTGATCTCAGTTCTCATCAAAGAAAAATAAAGCTATATGCTGAATTGAGCGCTGAGAATATGTTCCGAGCCGGGAAAAAATCAAACCTGACAGATGCACGATGCAGAGCTGCTTTAAAATTCTTAAAAATGTATATTTTACAGATGGGATTTTTGGATGGCAAAACAGGCTGGCTCTTATCTGTCAATTCTGCCCGTGGTGTCTATTGGAAATATTTTCTGTTATGGAAAAAAAACAATTCAACGTTATCCACATAGATACCGAAACGTCCTGGCGGGGTGGACAACAGCAGGCTGTTTACCTGATGGAAGGCATGTTACAAAGAGGGTATAACTCCCTTATGCTCTGCCCATCTGGTTCTGCCATGGCAGCTTACTGCGAGAAAAATAACCTGCCTTACAGGCTCATGAATTTTGCCCATGAGCTGGATTATAAATGTGGAAGGGATACAGCCAATTTAGTGAGAGGCTATACTGCATCTATTCTGCATCTTCACAGCGGGCATTCGGTGAGCTGGGGACTTTGGGCAAAGCTATTCAACCGTCGTTTAAAAATTATCGCAACTCGCCGGGTCATTTTTCACATTCGTAAAAACCCGTTTTCTATACTTAAACATAACACACGCTTGCTTGATCATATCGTCTGTATTTCAGATAATATTAGAAAAGTATTAATTGATGATGGCATTAGTGAGAAAAAACTGTCAGTCATTCATAGCGGTATTGATATACACAAGTTTGATGAAGTATTGGCTCCACCTGATTTCAGAAAAAATTGGGGAATCCCTTCTGGGGCAATCTTGGTAGGTACTGTCGCAGCTTTTACCCGCGAAAAGGATTATTCCAATCTTGTCTCTGCAGCTGCAAATTCCTGCCAGAAACATCCCCAGCTATATTTTATGGGAGTAGGTGATGGCTATTTGCTGAATCAAATCCGTCAACAGGTTATCGACCTCGACTTGGCGGACAGATTCGTCTTTACGGGCTTCCAGTCCAATATTGGAAGTTTTCTCAAAGCTTTTGACGTTTTTGTCCTGGCTTCCAAACTGGAAGGTTTGGGGACATCTGTTCTTGACGCAATGTCTATTGGTTTGCCGATAATAGCTACTGACACGGGTGGTATACCTGAGATGTTAGAACATGGTAAAAGCGGATATCTGATTCCGGTGCATGATTCAAATGCCTTGTCAGATGCCGTTAGCTATTTTGTTGAAAACCCAGAATACACCAAGTCTCTGGGAAGAAATGCTCGAGCTATGGTAGAGAAGTTTGATATTGATAAAACTGTAGAACAATATA
>DAHVPA010000082.1 GCA_027318525.1 Candidatus Cloacimonadota bacterium
ATAGATACATTGGTGTTTTAAAGCTTGGTAAACTCCTCGTTTACCATTAACAACCAAAACAAAAATGGATCGCAATGATCCAGGAGGAACAATGGCGAAAGAGAAATTCGTAAGAAACAAGCCGCATGTCAACGTTGGTACCATTGGACATATCGACCACGGCAAGACCACCTTGACAGCCGCAATCACACTGTACCTGAGCAAAAAGGGTGGAGCAACTTTCCGCTCCTTTGACAGTATTGACAATGCACCTGAAGAAAAAGCCCGTGGTATCACTATTGCCACCGCACATGTGGAATACCAGTCAGAGAAGCGTCACTATGCCCACGTGGACTGCCCCGGTCATGCCGACTATATCAAAAACATGATCACCGGTGCTGCCCAGATGGACGGCGCAATTCTCGTAGTCAGCGCTGCTGACGGTCCCATGCCCCAGACCCGTGAGCACATCCTGCTTGCCCGTCAGGTGGGCGTGCCTGCCATCGTCGTCTTTATGAACAAGTGCGACCTGGTTGACGACCCTGAACTGCTTGACCTGGTGGAAATGGAAGTTCGTGAACTGCTTGAGAAGTATGAATTCCCCGGCAGCGAAGTTCCCGTTATCCGCGGTTCAGCCCTCAAAGCTTTGAACGGCGACCCCGAAGGCGAAGCCCAGATTCAGGAATTAGTCGATGCCATCGACAGCTATATTCCGCTACCGGACCGTGCTGTTGACAAACCTTTCCTGATGCCTGTGGAAGACGTATTCTCCATTCCCGGACGCGGCACTGTCGCCACCGGTCGTGTGGAACGCGGCGTCATCAAGATTCAGGATAAGATTGAACGTGTCGGAATCCGTGAAACAGTCGAAACCACCTGCACCGGAGTTGAAATGTTCCGCAAACTTATGGATGAAGCCCAAGCCGGCGATAATATCGGCGTGCTGCTGCGCGGCTTTGCCAAGGACGATGTGGAACGCGGTATGGTGCTTGCCAAACCCAAGTCCATCACACCTCATACCAAATTCACCGGTCAAACATATATTCTGACAGCTGATGAAGGCGGACGTCACAAACCGTTCTTCACAGGTTATCGTCCTCAGTTCTATTTCCGTACAACTGATGTTACCGGCACCCTGCACCTGCCTGCTGGCGTGGAAATGGTTATGCCCGGCGACAACGTCCAGATTGAAGCTGAATTGATCACCCCCATCGCCATGGAACAGGGTCTGCGTTTCGCTATTCGCGAAGGCGGACGCACCATCGGCTCAGGTGTGGTTGCAACCATTGTTGAGTAAAACAGCCCGATCCGTTGTAAGGATAAGTAAATGAGAGATATTATTACTTTAGCTTGCGAGGATTGCAAGAATCGTAATTATACTACGACCCGCAACAAGCGCAAGCATCCGAACAGAATGGAAATCAAGAAGTTTTGCCCATACTGTCGGAAACATACATTGCATAAGCAGACAAGATAGTTTTTTTGAAGTGGCATAGGATAGTAGCTCAATTGGTAGAGCATCGGTCTCCAAAACCGAGGGTTGCGGGTTCGATTCCTGCCTGTCCTGCCATTTTTAAAAAAAATGTCTGATCTGCCCAACGAATGGTAATAAAAATATGAAGATGTTTGACGGAATAATCCATTTCTTTCGTGAAGTACGCAACGAAATGAAATCAGTCACCTGGCCCACTAAGGACGACCTGAAAGAAGGGACGATCGTGGTAATAGTAATGTCAGCAGTCGTGGCATTGTTTTTATCGGGAGTCGATTTCCTGCTTGGCATGGCAGTCCGCAGCGTATTTTAACATGGATAAGGTCTGAGCATGAAATGGTATGTCGTTCACACTTTTGCCGCCCATGAGAATCGGGTAAAAACCGCAATTGAAAAGGGCTTGGAAGGCACAGAGCTGGGTAAGCAAATAGGTCAGTTACTGGTGCCTGTCCAAAAGACTTTTCAGATCAGAGACGGCAAGAAGGTAGAGCGCGAGAAAAAGCTCTTTACCAGCTATATCATCCTCGAGGCAGATCTGTCTCCGGAACTAATCACCTATATCCGCAATATAGCGGGGGTGACCAATTTCCTGGGACATGGCAAAGATCCGATTCCCTTAAGCGAAGAAGAGGTCAAGCGGCTTCTCGGCATTGCAGAAAGGGACAAGGTTGCCAAAACATATTATTTTCTGCCCGGTGATATGATAAGAGTGATTTCAGGACCTTTCACAGACTTTGAGGGCGTAATCGTCAAATCAAGTGATGATGGCACCAAGCTTGTCATCAACGTTACAGTATTTGGCAGAATCACCCCCGTGGAACTGAACGCTGACCAGGTTGAAATGACCAAACGTTAAGCCGGTATTATTTCTGTCAAAAGTTACCGGTATTAAAACTATTGAGGTGCTATAATGGCAAAACCTAAAGATGTGGCGGCAATCATCAAGTTGCAACTCCCTGCTGGCAAGGCGACCCCGGCTCCGCCGGTAGGTCCTGCTCTGGGTCAGGCTGGAGTAAACATACCTGAATTCTGCCGTCAGTTCAACGAAAAAACCTCAGATGCGCCAGGGATGGTGTTTCCGGTGGTTATTTACGTTGCCAAGAATAAATCATTTACTTTCGAGATAAAGACCCCACCGGCATCTATACTGATAAAAAAGGAAGCCGGACTCGCCAAAGGGAGCGGAGTTCCCAATAAAACAAAAGTGGGTCATATCACTAAAGAGCAACTGCGTCGGATTGCAGAGCAAAAGATGCAGGACATGAATTGTCATTCCCTTGAATCCGCGATGAGTATGATCGCCGGCACTGCGAGAAGCATGGGTGTAACTGTTGAAGAATAACCTTCTTTTGCAGGAGAACGTATTCGTTAAGGAGAATAAATGAAACATAGTAAAAGATACAAACAAGCCTATGCGATGTTCGACCGTCAGAGAAGGTATGAACTCGACGACGCCATCAAAGCGATGAAAGCCTTTCCGGCTCCCAAGTTTGATGAATCAGTCGAGATCCATTTCAATCTCGGCGTTGACCCCCGCAAGGCTGATCAGCAAATCCGCAACTCCATAGTGCTGCCCCACGGGACAGGCAAGACAGTCCGGGTTTTGGTTTTTGCTGAGGGCGACAAAGCAGACGAAGCCAAAGCTGCAGGAGCAGATTACGTCGGAATGGACGATTTGGTGGAAAAAATCACAGGCGGATGGTTTGATTTTGATATGGTCATCACCACTCCCAACCTGATGGGTAAAATAGGCAAACTGGGGCGCGTTTTGGGTCCCAGAGGTCTGATGCCAAATCCCAAAGATGGAACTGTTACGATGGAAATAGGTAAGGCAGTGAATGATGCTAAGGGCGGCAAGGTCTCATATAGAATTGATAAATTTGCCAATCTTCACATTCCTTCAGGGAAGAGAAGCTTCCCCGATGAAAACCTGAAAGAAAACATCAAAACCATCCTGTCAGCAATTCTGCGTGACCGCCCCGCCACCCTCAAGGGTGTGTATATCAAGAGCATAACCCTTTGCACGACAATGGGTCCTGGCATTAAATTGCAGATCGCCAGCGCAACCATGGAAGCTAAGAGCTAAGGGAGTGGAAAAATGGTGCAAGCTTATAAAATAGACATTGTCAATAATCTTAAAGAGCGGCTCCAGGACGCCAAAGCGATTGTGTTGGTGGATTATAAGGGAATCAATATTGAAGAGGTTAACCAGCTTCGATCCCGCTTCCGCAGCGAACAAGTGGATTATCTGGTTCAAAAAAATACTCTGGTCAAGATTGCTCTGCATGACTTGGGAATCACCGGTCTGGATGAATATCTGGTGGGTCCCACAGCACTGGCAATCTGCAAAGCCGATGAAATAACACCGGCAAGAGTATTGGTTAAATTCCTGAAAGAAGTTATGGAAGACAAGGCTTTTCCTACTTTCAAAGCCGGTTATATTTCCGGCAATGTTATGGATTCCAGCCAGATGTCCGCACTCTCCAAGCTTCCATCCCGCGATGAGTTACTCGCCAAGGTTCTGGGCAGTGCCCAGGCTCCGTTGAGCAGATTCGTTGGCGTTACTCAGGGCATCATCCGCAAATTTGTATATGCTGTGGATGCGGTTGCCAAAACCAAGTAAAATAAATATTCACACTATGGAGGAATAATGTCCGATAAAAAGCAACAAGTAATTGACCTGATTAAGGAAATGACGGTTTTAGAATTAGCCGAATTGGTTAAAGAAATGGAAGAGATATTCGGCGTATCCGCTGCTGCACCAGTAGCCGCAGTAGCCGCAGCTCCAGCCGCCGGTGCCGCTGCAGCTGACGAACAGAGCGAATTTGACGTCATCCTGCAAAATGCCGGAGACAAGAAAATCAACGTGATCAAAGTCGTCCGCGAAATCACCAAGCTTGGTTTGAAAGAAGCCAAAGACCTGGTTGACGGCGCTCCCAAGCTCGTTGTGGAAAAAGTCAGCAAAGAAGAAGCCGAATCCGTTAAAAAGAAACTGGAAGAAGTCGGCGCCAGTATTGAAATTAAATAATATTATCATCACGTTAAGCCAAGGGAGTGAGAAAGAGATTTCTCACTTCCCTTGTGTGTCTATGGTCACATATCTTACCAATACTCATTGAATACAAAGGAGTGCACTTTTGAGAACCATCAAAAGTTATTCTCGTATTACCAGTAGGTTTCAGGAACTGGGCATACCCCGCCTGGAAATTCCTGACCTTCTTGCCATGCAGGTAGAGTCTTTTAATGATTTTCTTCAGAAAGATACGCATCCGCAATTCCGGATGAAAAGGGGATTGCAGGCAGTATTCGAAAGCGTGTTTCCATTGGAAGACCCCAAGGGCAACTTCCTTTTGGAATTTATTGAATACAATGTTCTCAAGGAAAAATACTCAATATCCGAATGCATAGAACGCAACCTGTCCTATCAGGCACCTCTGAAAGCAAAAATGCGTCTGACCATTTTTGAGACCAGAGAAGACGAAAAAGTGGTTAAAGACGTTATCGAACAGGACGTTTTCCTGGGCGAAATTCCTTTGATTACTGAACAGGGGACATTTATCATCAACGGCGCTGAGCGTGTCGTGATTTCTCAGTTGCAGCGTTCACCGGGCGTCTATTTTTCTGAAGAAAAACATCCCAGCGGTAAGATGCTTTACTCCGCCAAGATTATCCCATACA
Source organism: Candidatus Cloacimonadota bacterium (assembly GCA_027318525.1). Lineage (GTDB taxonomy): Bacteria > Cloacimonadota > Cloacimonadia > Cloacimonadales > Cloacimonadaceae > UBA5614. The sequence continues at coordinate 5,150 of DAHVPA010000082.1, forward strand.
ATGGTTCCTGGCTTGAGTTTGACATCGACCTGCATGATGTAATGTATGTGCATATCGATAAACGCAGGAAACTCCCTGTAACCGTTTTGCTCAGAGCCATAGGCATTTCCGAAAACAAAGATTTGAGAGCTACTTTTTATAAGAAAGAAACTCTCCCCTTAAAATCTGCCAAAGGTCGGCATCTCTATGCTGATATCTTATCAGATGATCCTGACAAACCTCTGGCTTTTGCCAATGACCTGCTCAATGACTCACTGATTAAAGTCCTTGAGGCTGCCAAGATATCCAAAGTTGATGTGATTGACTATAATCTGGAGATTGCCAGGAAAGTTTTGGAAAACACCATCAGCAAAGATCCTACCTTTAATCAGGCAGAAGCCATGGACAAGATATACACCATCATCCGTCCCGGCGAAGAATCGACTCCGGAAGCAGCCCGGCTGATGATTGAACGTATGTTTTTCAATGAGAAAAGATATAACCTCGGGGATGTGGGAAGATACAAAATGAATTCCCGCCTCCGCCTGGACATTCCTTTGGATACACTCACCCTTACTGTTGAGGATTTTGTCCAGATTTTTAAGACTCTGATCAATATCTATCGTGATGAAGATGAAGTCGATGATATCGATAACCTTGCCAACAGGCGAGTAAGGACAGTCGGCGAGCTGCTTCAGGAGCAGTATGCCTCGGGTCTGGCTATGGTTTCCAGAATTGTCATGGAAAGAATGAGCATTGCCAATACTGACGATGTCAATGTGCATGACCTGGTCAACAGCAATGCCCTGATTTCGGTAGTGCAATCCTTCTTCCTCACCGGTCAGCTTTCTCAGTTTATGGAACAGACTAATCCTCTGGCGGGACTGAGACACAAGAGAGCTTTATCTGCGCTTGGTCCTGGTGGTTTGACCCGCGAAAGAGCAGGCTTTGAAGTGCGTGACGTGCATCATTCGCATTATGGCAGAGTCTGTCCGATTGAGACTCCTGAAGGACCAAACATCGGTCTGATAGTTTCTCCTGCAATCTATTCCCACATCAACCGTTTCGGATTTATCGAAACTCCATATATCAAGGTGGAAAAAGGTGTGGTTACTGACCAATATGTCTGGATGGATGCAGCTGAAGAAGAAAAATACACCATCGCTCAGGCGAATGTAACCTTGGATAAAAAGCGTCGGATCACCGATGAGGTTATCTTTGCGCGTCAAAAAGGCGAATTCATCCAGGTCAAACCGACCGAAGTGCAATATATGGATGTATCACCCCAACAGATGGTTTCTGTCTCTGCTGCAATGATTCCTTTCCTGGAACACGATGACGCCAACCGCGCCCTGATGGGTTCTAACATGCAGCGTCAGGCAGTTCCATTGATCAATCCCATCGCTCCTCTGGTTGGGACCGGTATGGAACGAATCGGGGCTCAGGATACTTCCAGTATTCTGGTGTCTCCTTACGACGGGGAAGTGGTCAAGGTCAACTCGGAGTTTATAGAGATTAAACCTCTGGATAACAAGGACGAAGCCTTTTACTTAAGCCAGGGAAATAGAATATACTTCAAAAAATTCCTGAGGACAAATCAGGATACATGCATAAACCAGCGTCCTGTGGTCAAACTTGGTGAAATTGTCAAAAAAGGTCAGCCTATATCTGACGGACCCTGCGTTGAAGACAACAGACTCGCGCTGGGCACCAATATGCTGGTTGCCTTCATGCCCTGGTATGGCTATAACTATGAAGACGCTATTATCCTGAGCGAAAAAGTCGCCAGGGAAGATACCCTAACCTCCATTTATATAGAAGAAATGGAAGTCATGGTCCGCAATGTCAAAAACGGCAAGGAAGAGCTGGCTTACGATATTCCGAATGTTCCTGCCCATGCCTTGCGCAATCTTGACAAGACAGGTATTATCAGAGTCGGTTCCGTGATTCATGCCGGCGATATAATTGTCGGAAAGGTCACTCCCAAATCCATAGAAATTGATCCCTCACCGGAAGAAAACCTGATGCGTGCTTTGTTTGGTGACAGAGCTGGCGATTTTACAAACAGCTCCCTCAAAGCCAAACCCGGCATGGAAGGCGTTGTCATCGACGTGAAGGTGTTTTCCAGATTGGAAGAGGCGGGAGACGTCGAGGAAAGTAATCAGAAAGTTATTGATAACCTCAAGCAGGAACTGGCTGAAAGAAGGAAAAAGATAGAGGATTTCAAGGAAGAAAAGCTTGCTGCTCTGCTTATCGGCGAAGTTGCCAAATCCATAGCGGATGAAAAAACTGGGATTATCTTTATCCCCACCGGTAAAAAAATCAACAAAGAAGACCTCAAACGCATTAATTTTAAGAAACTGAATATCGATGTTGACCTGGTGGAAAAGCGTGAAAAGAACATGCAGATTTACCAGGAAGTGATAATGAAAGTCAAATCAGCCCTGGAAGAAAGTGATAATATCTACCGCAAAGCCAGGGAACGTCTGAAACACGGAGATGAGCTGGCTTACGGCGTGCGCAAGATGGTCAAAGTCTATGTTTCCAAAAAGCGTAAAATCGAAGTGGGCGACAAGATGGCAGGACGCCATGGAAACAAAGGTGTGATCTCTCGCGTTCTACCTGTGGAAGACATGCCGTTCATGGAAGACGGAATTCCAGTACAAATTGTACTAAATCCGCTGGGTGTTCCTTCTCGGATGAATGTTGGACAAATCTTAGAGGCGCATTTAGGTAGAGCTGCTCAAGGCTTTGGTCTTGAAATTAATAAAATGATCGAGAAGTGGAACAAAACAGG
>DAHVPA010000083.1 GCA_027318525.1 Candidatus Cloacimonadota bacterium
ACCGCCATGTCTATTGCGGTTACTACGCAGCCCACTATCACATATTTGACAAATTGACGCAATACGTGATTATCCAAGATTTTCTTAATCAACTGCATACGATATTATTAGTCTGCGGAATAATGAATTACCCTATCCAGCGCTGCAATATGTCCGGGATCTTAAAGCTGCCGTCTGCCTGCTGATAGGTTTCCAGCAGGGCAATGATGGTGCGGGGTGTGGCTAATCCCGAACCGTTGAGGGTATGCACAAAGCGCACTTTTCCGTCTGCATCGCGAAAGCGGATGCCGGCTCTGCGCGCCTGGAAATCTTCAAAGTTGCTGACGGATGATACTTCCAGATAGCGTCCTGTTCCCGGTGCCCAGACCTCCAGGTCATACGTCCTGGCGCTGGCAAAGCTGAGGTCTGCTGTGCAGAGCTCCACCACTCTATAGTGAAGTCCCAGAGCCTGCAGAATAGCCTCGGCGTTACCCACCATTTCTTCCAGCACGGCATAGGACTCATCGGGATGGACAAAGCGCACCATTTCCACTTTATTGAACTGATGCAGTCTCTGCAGTCCCTTCGTATCTTTGCCATAAGAACCAGCCTCTCTTCTGAAACAGGGAGTATAGCCCACCATCTTGATGGGAAGCTTATCCAAAGGCAGAATCTCGTCTGCGTAATAATTGGTGATAGGAACTTCTGCTGTCGGAATCAGGAAGAAATCTTCCTCATCCACGCGATACATATCGTTTTCCAGTTTGGGAAGCTGTCCTGTGCCGGTCATGGTCTTGCGGTTGACGATAAACGGCACCCACATCTCGGTATAGCCGTGTTTCTGCTGGTGGAAAGTGAGCATAAAGTTGATGAGCGCCCGTTCCAGAGTAGCCCCCAAGCCTGTATAGACCGGAAAGCCGCTGCCGGTGATTTTAGCTCCTCGCTGCATATCCAGCAGATTGTTTTGCGAAGCCACTTCCAGATGGTCTTTAGGTGTGAACGAAAACTCTGGTTTGGTGCCCCATTGCCTGACCTCACGGTTAAAACTCTCATCCTTGCCGACCGGGACGTCCTTGAAAGGCACATTGGGAATCCACATCAGGATGGCATTGAGTTCGTTCTCGACATCACTAAGCTCTGCTGCGAGCTGTTTTATCTGTTCGGAAACGCTGCCCATCTGTTCTATCAGCTCTGTTGCGTCTTCCTTATTGCGTTTCTTATTGGCGATTTCCTGCGAAACCTGGTTCTGCCTGGCTTTGAGGCTGTCGAAGTCAAACTGCAGCTTACGGCGTATGTCGTCGAGCGCCAGCACCTTATCAAGGTCTGCCTTTTCATTTTTGTTGGCAATTGCCTGGCGCACCAGTTCCAGATTGGCGCGGATAAACTTAAGGTCTAACATATTTATAAATTCCTTACTTGATTTTCACAACTTCTTTGGATGTATCCAGCATGGCGGTAAACTGCTCCAGCTTCAGCGCTGCTCCGCCAATCAAGGCTCCGTCAATATCCGGCTGCAGCATCAGTTCCCTGATGTTGTCCGGTTTTACGCTGCCGCCATAGAGAATCTGGATTTTTTCAGCTACTGCTACGTTGTAATTGTTCATCAGCCAGTTACGGATGAAAGCATGCGCATCCTGCGCTTGTTGCGGAGTGGCAACTTTTCCCGTGCCAATCGCCCAGACCGGTTCGTAGGCAACCACGATTTCGCGTCCGGTGAGCAGGTTAATGTCGCTGAGCCCGTCAGCAAGCTGCCGTTCCAGGACTGCGTTGGTCTGTTCTGCTTCCCTTTCCTCCAGCTTTTCACCCAGGCAGAAAATCGGCGTCATCCCGTTTTTAAGCACTTGTTTGAGCTTCGTATTGACGACAAAGTCAGTCTCCCCGTGATACTGGCGACGTTCGGAATGTCCTGCCAAACAAAAGGGCAGATGCAGGGAAGCCAGCATGGTGGCGGAAACTTCACCCGTAAAAGCGCCGTCGTCATTGGCACTGACGTCCTGAGCGGCGACCTTGACCGGTGTGTCTTTGAGCAGGTCACATGCCGTCACCAGAAAAGGATAAGCCGGTGCCACGGCAATCTGCACCCTGTCTTCAGCGTGTTTGTGCGCATAGGCTTTCAAACCCTGCAGAAAAGCCAGCGTTTCAAACAAATCCTTGTTCATCTTCCAATTGCCTGCAATCAAGAGCGGACGCATCATTTCTCCTTATTTTACGTTTCATCTCCTTTTCAGGCATAAGGTTGTTTCAGTCAAGGGATTTATCATTCCCCGGCTGCCATCTTCCGGCAAATCCTGCATTTTTGACGGGAGGGGTCACCGAGGGGTCTTCGAGGGGTTAGCCCACGATGACCCCTCGCAGCATCAATGGAAGAAGATAAAAAAAGACGCCGCCGGAAAGGCAGCGTCTGTGTGCGGGTTATATGTGCAACTTGCGGGTTGTTATTTCATCAGCATCATCTTCTGGGTGGAAGTGTAACGTCCGGAGGTCATCTTGTAAAGATAAACGCCGCTGGAGACGGGTCTGCCGTAATCGTCGTCACCTTTCCAGGTGATTTTGTAGCTGCCGGCTTTGACCTTTCCACTGACCAGAGTGCGGATTTTCTGTCCCTTCAGATTGTAGATTTCGAGACTGACGGGACTGTCTTCCTTCACGTTGTAGGAAATGCTGGTTTCGGGATTGAAGGGATTGGGGTAATTGCCCAGCAGCGCTGTTTCAGCCACAGGCAGGACAATATCATCATTGGGGGTGCCGTTCACGCCCTGCATCTTCCAGTCGTCAACCATGAAGGCAAAGGCGTCATTGGATTCGCACTTGATGCCGAGGCGGACAAACTGACCGTTGTAGGTGGTGGGGATGTTATATACATATTCAGTCCAGGCGGCAGGGGCTTCCACATAGGAAGTTCCGGTTAACCAGATGAACTGGGCGGCAGTCGGGTATGTAGCAGTGGAAATGCCCACGCGGAAACGTTCCAGACCGTATTGGTCAGTGAGTGAACGTGCCCAGAAGGTGAGCTTGTTATCGGCTGTGCCAAGTCTGTAACGGGGTGAAATCAGCCAGTCGTTGTTGGGCGGTGTGGTGGCTGCCACACAGATGGCGAATTTGCTGCCGATATGAGCAGTGATGCTGGTCATGGGAGGAGTCGTGGCGCTGGGATTGAAGACCATGAACGCCATGGGTGAGGCTTCTCCGGGGAAGTCGTTGTTGGTGAAGCCATAGGTGTTGCTGCCGTCGCCGTCAATGGTCATCCAGGTTCCGAAGCTGGTGGCAAAGTCAGGGAAGACTTCAAAGCTGGTGGTGTGGATGGTGGGCACGACATAGACATCGACCACGGCGGTGGTGGGATCGCAGGGGACGGATTCACCGGTGGAATACAGGGCTGTCACGGTATAGGTATAGGTGCCGTTGGGCAGGTCTGTATCTGTATAGTTGTTGGTGGTGATTTCGTTGATTTGGGCGATGTTGACTCCATCGCGGTAAACCTTGTAACCGATAAGGTTTCGGGTGGGGTTTTGCTCAGGAGCAGGACGGCTGGAAGTCAGGACGGGGGCAGCTCCAAAGGAAGCTGGGTCAATCCTGGGATAATCTGCTTGCGGATTGTTTGCAACAGCATGGCTGAGCACACTTTCGCGTCCGATGAAATTCACGACAAAACCTTCCAGATTCCAGTTGTAATCAAGTCCGGCACCGAGATTGGAAAGGATATCCCAGGCGTTGTTGACATAGATCAGATTGCCTTTGTAGGGAAGGGACGGACCTTGGTCGCAGCCTGCTGGATATCCGGCTTGGGCGTTGCAGTTAACGCCAATCCACATCTCACCGATGGAGGGGATTTGGATGGGAGAAGGCAGAGTGACTTCGTTCCAGGCGTCGATGGTGGGTGTGGCAACCGGCACAGTAACGATGAGGTTACCGGGGTTGGTGGGTGAAGTGCCACCGGTCCAGACTTTAACAGAATAGACGCAGTTGGCTTCCCGTGGGAAAAAGCGCACCTTGGTCAGCCAGCGGTCGGGAATACCGGAAAGCTCAGTCTGGGTAAAACGCGCGGCAATATCAAAGTTGGCGGCGGAATTGGTTCCGATGGCGGTATAACTCGTGCCTGCGCAATAACCGATCCAGTCCTGCAGAATAGGTCCTCCGGGCGGGGTCCAGGTCAGGTTGACGTTGTTTCCGTCCACTGAGTTTTGCAGATTGGTGACAGGGTCATGCGTCAGGTTGACGGAACCTGTCCAGGAATTGGAAGCTTCTGAATTGCCGTTGGGATTAACGTAAGCTGCTTTGATGTAATATGTGTAACTGGTGTTGAACTGGATTTCAGAGTCCACATATACTGTATCGGTAACGACTCCGTGACTTACGGCAAGACCATCTCTGAAGACACGGTAACCGGTCAGGTTGGTCAGCAAGGGGAAGGGCTTGTTCCAGGTCAGGCGGATAGTTGCGCCCACTACTTCACCGGTAAGGTTGGAAGGTGGGAAAAAGGCTGCTGTGACTGTGCCGGATACAGGTCCTGCCGGTGCTGATTCGCCGGATGTATAATAGGATGTAACGGTATAGGAATAGGTGCCGGGAATGAGGTTGGTATCGGTGTAGGTTTCGACATCCGGGTTGTTTATGGTGTTGATAAGGACTGCATCCCTGTAAATCTTGAAGCCGATCAGGTCACGGGTGATGACGCCGTTGTCTCTGCCGTATCTGGAATTAAAGGGTGATACCCAGTTCAGGATAACATTGGGATTGCTGACGCTGGCTGAAAGCTCGGTCGGAGGAGCCAGGATTTCACCCAACACACTGTTGGAGGGTGAGGACTCACCATCGGGAGCAGTATAGACGGCGGTAACATGATAGCTGTGCGCCATGCCAATCACTGCACTGTTGTCGGTATAGGTCAGAGCAGTGATAGGTGTTGTAAACAGAGGATTGCCGTCACTGTAAACCCTGTAGCCAATTGGAGCGGAGCCCACCGGTGCAGTCCAGTTCAGCACGACAGAGGTAGCGCTGCTGGTGACTTGCAGGTTAACCGGGGCAAAAAACACAGGTGTAATGGTAAATGTTTCGGAAGGGTCGGAAATGCCGCTGGGGGAAACATAGAGCGCTTTCACATAATATTGGGCAGGGACCCCGACGGGGGCTGTCATGTCAGTATATACGCGGTTGAAGATGATTTCCTGGGTGATCTGGATTCCGTTGCGGAAGACATGATAACCTCTGATAGCGCGGGCAGGTGCATTCCAGCTCAGGTTGACAGCTCCGTTTCCGGTCGTTCCGGTCAAGCCTGTGGGAGGATTGAAGACGGGAATGATTTCACCCACTGCCACGTTATCGATGTAAAGGTAATACATATTGGCGTTGCTCATACCGTGGAAGGCAAACCAGAAGGTATCGGCAACTGTTGTGGCGATAAAGGCTTCGCCTTCTTCGTAACCGGTATTGGTGATGGCTTCATTGAGGTAAATCTGTTCTGTCAGCGCTGCCAAAGTGGGAGCATTGCCGTATTTGATTTCCAGCTTTTCGGGGAAGGAGACGTTTTGCGCTTTGTAACGGAATGAGATGCGGTAAAAGTATCTCCTTCGAGAACCAGCGGAGGTGACACTGCCCAGTCATCCATCGGGACTGCCTGTGCGGAGTTAAAGTCGCAGCGTAAGGCATTGGGAGTGGAATAGGCACCGCTATTGACTGTCTTCCAGGTAAAGTTATCGGAGTTGGCATTGATAATTGTCCAGGATGGAGGGACCAGCGGAGCTGTCACATTATCAAAGTTCATGGCATAAGGGAAGGTCGTGACAATCGGGTCAGGCATGGTGGTAAAAGACCAGACGGGGCAATTGACTGCATCGCCTGATGCGTTATAGGGGATTATCTGCCAGTAGTAAGTCGTGTTGTAGGCATAGGGTGTGGGATGGTCGTAGGTAAGCAAGGTTGTGCTGGTGCCGTTGACCAGGTTGGTGGGAGGATTATCCGTTCCCATAAACACTTTGTAGCCTGAAGGTGCGCCTGCGGCAGCCAGCCAGGTCAAATCTGTGCCCAATGCCAGGTTGGTGGCGCTGTTGGCAGGCGATACATATTGACATGGTTGCGGCAAGGTTGCCAACCCCCAGTTAAATGCCATTCCGTTGGCGGGATAGACTGTGGCGTTGATATAGCAGGTTGCCGTATTGGCAGTGCCGGCAGTGGTGGCTGCCCAGTTGGTGGTGGTGGTGCGGTTGGTGTATTCCGCATTGGAAGCTCCGCGCAAACCGACCTGAACCGTCTGGTGCAGGGAAGAGGTTATGGGTCTGAAATATCCATATCTGAAGCTGATCTGGTTGGTTGTTTCAAACAGCTTGATCTGGAAATTCAGCGTATCGTTGGCAGTGGCAGTGGCATTGCGGCGATAGTTTGCCCATTGCACCGTAAACACGCGATCCGGAGCTGTGCCTGTCATGGCGGAAAGCAAAGTGCCGCCTGTGCGGGAAATCAGGTCACGGTTAAAGGGAACCACGACGTTGTTGGTGGTACCTGTGCTGAGGGCGGTATTGGAAGAGGCGACGGTGGCGCCCATGGCGATAAATCCGTTGCTGGAGATACTCACCTGGGTATAATCCGTGCCGTTGTAATTAAAGGTAAAGCCGAGGGGAATGGCATTGAACACCTGGTCGTTATTGGTGTCAGTGCCGTGGACTGTGCCGTCGGTCAATGGGACATAAGTCTCTGTGGAGGTCGTGAATACATAGTCAGTAATCACGCTCCAGCCCAGGCTGACCGTCAACAGCAGGGTCAACATAAGCAATAGCTTTGAATAATTGTTGCGCATATGAACTCCTTACCCGCAGAATTATTGTGTTTTATCTCAAAAAAATCTTCGCTCCGCCTTGGCGGAAGCTTTTGTTTCTCTAAATCACGGCTATATTTCTGTTATTTTGCAAGAATTTGTGCTGCTTTCCTAATGTCAAGCAAAACCTCTGTGTCCAGATATGCAAATAAAGTGCCAATCCCCCTCCAAGCTGAATCTCTTTTTACTTTACATGGATTTGCCGGCTCTGCATCGGCTCAATCTGTTTAGTTGACAGGAATTGCCTTTTACCACAAAGAGTAATCCATTGACCGGTTGCTTTACTTAGTCTTTTGCTGCGAGGGGTCATCGAGGGGTCTTCGAGGGCTTTCCCCACGATAACTCCTCCGGGCAAAAAAGGAAGAACATTGGAACCGGAATCACACAAAAGAGACATAAAAACACGAAGGTGATGATGATAAAAAGATTTATCCCCGCCCTGCTGCTCTGCCTGTTTATCCTTTTGAATATATCTGCCCTGAGTGCGCAAATCATCTCCTCCGCCGAACAGCACCAGCTGGTGGGCATGCTGAACACTGCCGGATTTGACTCTACCGACGTCAATTTCCTCAAAGACTGGGACCCCACCACCAAGTTCAAGCTGAACTGCCAGGTGGAAGCACTTAATAATCTGTGGAAATTTATTACTCTGCTGGATGATTTGAAGCAAAAATGCCATGGCATGATACCATTAGTCCCTAACTCCGCAAACACATATCAAGACATTAACGATAGAATGGTTTGGAACTATGGACCACTGATTACTGATACGGACAACTATTACCTGTCAGGTGGTTACCTGGATTTAATAGCTTGGTGGAGTGAATGGGATAAAAAAAAGGTTACAAATTGGTATAAACAGATAGAAATGCTAATGGATGAATCAGCCAAGATTAAACAGACATCATTGAACTTAATTAGTAATGAACAAATTGATAGTCTTGCATATTGGCTTTATCAGTCATGGCAGGAAAGTGAAGATTCACTTACATACAAGCAATTTTACAAGGATGCTTTTCCAGAAATTAAGGAAAGCATTACTCTGGATAGAGCAACAGAGCTGCTTAATAGAATAGACTATCATAAGTTAGTGTGTGCTTGGGATTATTGGGAATTAAGCGTTTTTA
>DAHVPA010000084.1 GCA_027318525.1 Candidatus Cloacimonadota bacterium
AAAAGCTGCATGGGAACAATCATACCCTCAAGAGCAAGACCACTAGCGCTGATTTCAAACGTGTCAGAGTTACTGTTGTAAGTACTTCCTGAGTTTATAGTGCCTAGGGATGCCAAAGAGTCACTAACCGTAATATTTGGATTCAATGTCCTTAGAACTGCAGTTACAGACTGAATAGGTTCTGTTCCGTTGTTTGAAACTGTTACTGACATAGTTGTCAATTCTCCAGGTTCAATGTATGCATTGTTACCCATGATTGTATGGTTCACATAATCCAAATCTGCGCTGTGAACCACCAACTGAAAAACTGAATTCCATGCTCCGGCTGACCCGGTTCCACTAAGGTTAAAAGTTACAACATGATTATCGGGACAATCATTTTTAATTGTAAACAGTGATGTATTTAGTGAAGTGGATGTATTGCCAGCATATGCTGCCGGAAAATTGAGACTACCAGTATTCATTAGCACATACTCGTCTGAACAGGCTAAGGTGCAGCTTACTCCAGTAATTGTAGTAGAACTTGTATTTTTTATAGTTAAACCAAGTTCGATTGATTCGCCTGCATTCAGGACTTGGTTGCCGTTTCCCATAGAACTGCCGCTATTGTTATCATCAATAACGGCTGCATGAAAAACCAGTCCTGTACCGTTTATGTATAGTGTTTGGGTGTATGGTTTAAAATCGTGCTTGCTGACAGTCATGCTGAATGAACCTGCAAGGTTTGTTGGTATATTTAAGTATAATCTGCCTGTTGAATTGGTGTAACCTGTGACATTTAATCCGCTGGAAGCTAGCCACAAATTTACTGAAGCATTGGTAATCGGATTGTTTTCGATATCCTTGACGATGAACTCCAGAGTCTGGGTTCCCGAAATGATATTAGTCGGATATATGACTTGGAATGTTTTGGGAATTGTGACAAATATCTCTACTGTAGGATCACCCATAAGATTACAATATCTTTTAAAATTGTAGGCAATGGTGGAGCCGGATACGCCGTATACACTTTGTAGATAAGCTCTGGAAAACAACAATGCTTCTCCCATGGATCGCATCCCACGGTTAAATATACCGTCGAAAATAGCGCCATCAAGAAAATTGTTTATCCCGGTATGCGTTGAAGTGGTCGACATGCCAATAGCTGTGATTCCACCTGCCGGGACACTTGTGGAACCAAGTCGCATATATGATTCAGTGCACGAAGTCCCGCTATAAAAAGTTCCGGTATTACATGTAATGACTACACCATGGTTCAGTTTTACCCCGTTGATAGTTGTGGTACTACTGGGACTCCAACCACTAACACCTATATAGCCGCGATAGTTAAAGAATCCTACACCTGCATTAATGCCGGCATCAAAAGATGACTGCATTCCAGTATTGTATGAGCCATATAGCTCGTTGTAGGTGTAATCTCTGTTTACAGCAGAGGAGATATCCCTGATGTAGTAATTCGTAAAATATGTGGATACTCCGGAATGAGATGAATCACCCACCAGAAACATCCGGTTCAGCCAGGAGGCAGTGTTTACATTAATATCCCTTTCATACCACATCACTTTGTTGACATAGATTTGAAACTGCTCCACCGTTTCTACAGAAATTCTGCCAATCTGGACATCTCCGTATTCGTCTGTTCCATTTAACTGGGTATAAGGAAAGTCACCATATTCGGTGGAATAAGTCGGTAAAATCAAGCCTGTGGTAGGATCACCAATCAAGAGGACAACATCCGGACGGGTTGATAAATTATTATACAGGTTTTGGATGTAAGTTTTTATACTACTGGTTGTGATACCGGATTCATTAGTTGATGCCGCTGTAACCACATATCCCTTTTGCTTTTTCCAGTTTACAAAGTCATTAAGCTTGGTCTGAAACGTTGCATCAGTTGTATAAGGATACAAAATCAGAAGCTTGGCTTGAGCCGTAAGAACCGTCTCTTCACGTATTTGTTCATAGTTCAGAATCATTGAGTTATATAAATTGTCAAACAAAGGGGAGATTGACTGGAAATCTTCTTCAGCATACGTCATTCCGGATGCAACTAAATCAATCTGTAATTCCGCTCTTTGAGTTACTTCGAGGTTGTTGTTGCGAGTGTCGTATTGGAATGGATAAACGTTTATGCTGACGATCTGAAAATCTCTGAACCGGGCTGGTTCTGAGATCGTGTATCCAGTTGAAGGATACAACCCATCGGCATTCTTCATTTGGTTCATCACTTGTTGATTTAGGAGATTTTCGACAGGAACACTTTTTCTCTCTTTGTTTTTAAAGCTAAAGACACTTTGCATGCCTGCGGGAATAGCTAATACAGCAGTATAGACTGGCAATGTAGAGTATTCGCCTTCATACAGCATTTCACGTGTTTCGGATTTTATCACACTAATTTTTTTGCCATCTTGATTGACATCTTCCAAGGTCCAATCACCCAGTTCAAAATTAATTTCAATTTTCTGATTGTCCTGACTTGTTATGTGGAAATTCTTGCTTCCGATTGCTGCAGATAGGGTTGAAAAACCAATAAGCATGGTAAGTAATAAAAAAATGAATACTATTCGACTCTTACATGTCAAAACCATAAATACCTCAACTATTTATTATCGTAAATTTTTCCTCAGTTTTCATAGCAATAATCGGTGCAAAAAGCCCTTCATTTGCTATCTTGGCATAGATTGAACAACCGTTCAGTCTTTTTTTGTCAAGAAAAATATCCAGCTTGCATAATCCTTGCAGAGGGTCTGCAGAGACTTTCCCGAGACTTAGTCTCTGTAAAACCCCTGAAATATCCTTATCTGATTCATATCAGAAAATTCTGGACAAATATTGTAAAGACAGAGGATATTGAATCAGAGGTGAATATGACATATAAAATAGTATTGGTTAAAATCGACCATCGCAGTCAGGAAGCCAGCCAGGTTCAATCCATCCTAACCGAATACGGCTGCAACATTAAGGTAAGGCTTGGTCTGCATGAAGTTTCCAAAGAGATGTGTGCACAGGATGGAATGGTAATACTACATGTGGACGGCAACCAGGAAGAAATCAATTTAATGGTGGATAAGCTGAATAAAATCGACTATGTAAAAGCTCAGCTTCAGGAATTATAAAGACAAAAAAGTAAGTTACTCATTATTACGCCTGCCCTCACCTTCCGGGACTATCATAGCGTCAGTCAGCTCAACCAGCTTAGCGAGCATAGGACTGGTAGTACTGATATCCTGTAGAGTGGGGGCTTTTTTTTCTTTGATTTGAACTGCTTCATTCAAGCGGGTTATTAATTTTACCGGTAGTTCAAAAAAACTGCTTAGTAAATCACTGAGCGATTCTCTTGCATCACTTACCATCCGATACTGCATGGAAGAATCAAAATCCATAAAAATAACATCACTGCTGACTGAGGTAATGTATTCTTTTTTCAGGTAGAGTGCAACCACCTTTTTAGCCGGTTTGATTTTCTTGATAAAATTATCCCAGTTAGACAGGACATGCTCTTTGGTAAGTTCATTCACTTTGGGTGGTGGAGTATATTCCAACTCAATAGTTGCTTCCTGATTTTCTTTTTTTGCAACAGGTTGAGCAGGAACATCCCTGGGTTGCGGTTTTATGGTAGTAGGAGTCTGAACGCTTAATTGAGAAGGTGCTTGTTCCAGTTTTGAGATAATCTGATTAAGTTCCTCCATTTCTTCCATTTTTGTAAGTTTCAACAACGTTACTTCAATCAATATTGATGGATGTGAGCTAGTGCGGATATCCTGCTTGAGTTTAATCAGCATGGACATTATGTAGAGCAGTGAATTTGAGCTGATTTTATCAACCAGGACTTTGAGCAGGTCAAGGTCATCTCTAACCAGCCCTTTGGGCGTAATCCCAATCTTGAGTAATACCAGTTGCCTGACAAACTCGAGGTAACTATTTAGAAATTCTACAGTATCCACGCCTTGATTAACAATCTCATGGAAACTCAAAATCAGTTTGTGTGCATCATGATCCAAAATCGCCTGCATGATATCAGAATGCATTACCAGCGGTAATTCGCTGAATACTTCCCTTACCAGACCTATTCGGATGGGACCGTCCGAAAACGAGATAACCTGATCCATCAAAGATAAAGCATCCCTCATCCCCCCATCAGATTTCCTAGCTATCAGATAAACAGATTCTTCATCGATGTCCAGATTTTCAGATTTCGCAATACTGGTAAGATTGGCAACAATATCATCTACGGTAATCCGGCGAAAATCAAATCTTTGGCACCTGGATATAATGGTGGGAAGCACTTTCTGGGGCTCTGTGGTGGCAAAAACAAAGATAACGTTTTCCGGAGGTTCTTCCAGAGTTTTTAGAAAAGCGTTGAAGGCGTTTTTGGAAAGCATATGGACTTCATCAATAATATAAATCTTAAATTTTGCATTACTGGGAGCATACATAAGTTCTTTCTGTAATTCACGAACGTCATCTACGCCAGTATTGGAAGCTCCGTCTATCTCTATCACATCTGTAGATGTTCCTGAGGTAATCTCCAGACAATTGTGACAGATACCGCAAGGATTATCTGTCGGTCCTTCGATGCAATTCAGGCTTTTAGCCAGGATTCTCGCCATGGAAGTCTTTCCCACTCCTCGAGGACCGGTAAACAAATAGGCGTGAGCAATCCTTGACGATTTTATAGCATTGGAGAGTATCTGCGTAATGTGTTCCTGGGAATATACTTCCCTGAAGGTTTGTGGTCTGTATTTTCTGGCTAAAACTACGTAACTCATATTTACTCCGGTTACATGATTTTGCAGGTTTGATATTAAGCAAGGTTTTTTTCCTTTACAGAAAACAGGGATACCATAAATAAAGAAATAAGATTGGACGCTTTCAAATGGGAGGTTATATCATGAAACTGGAAGGCAAAGTAGTAGTAGCTCAGGGGGGAGGTCCCACTGCAGTTATTAATCAGTCTTTGGTCGGAGTGGTGCTGGAATCAAGAAAATTTACTCAGGTAACCAGAGTCTACGGAGCCATAAATGGTGTCTCTGGCATTATCAATAAAAACTTTATTGATTTGACACAGGAAACCACCCATAACCTTGAGCAGGTAGCTGATACGCCTTCTTCAGCACTATTTTCCACTCGTGATAAACCTGATGAAAAATACTGCCGTGAAATCTTTTCAGTCCTCAAAACTCATGATGTCCGTTATTTCTTTTATATTGGCGGAAATGATTCATCCGACACAGTCAGAATCGTCAATGAAGAAGCAAAGAAAGCTGATTATGAATTTCGAGCTATACATATTCCTAAAACCATCGATAATGATTTGGTTTTAAATGACCACACTCCAGGATATGGTTCTGCGGCACGTTTTGTCGCTCAGGCATTTATGGGAGCCAATCTGGATAACCGTGCTCTTCCTGGTGTATATATTGGTGTAGTAATGGGCAGACATGCAGGTTTTTTGACAGCAGCATCCGTTCTTGCACAAAAGTATCCGGATGATGGTCCGCACTTGATATATCTACCTGAAAAAGCTTTTCATCGTGATAAATTCCTTTCTGATGTCAAGAAAATCTATGATAACTATGGGCGTTGCGTCATCGCAGTCTCTGAAGGAATAATTGATGATAAAGGAATACCAATTATTACCAAACTTACTCAGAATGTGGAACATGATGCTCACGGCAATGTCCAGCTTTCCGGAAGCGGTATGCTGGGAGACCTTTTATCCGATCTAGTAAAAAAGCAGCTCAGTATTAAAAGAGTTCGTTCAGATACTTTTGGTTACCTCCAAAGGTCTTTTTTGGGTTGTGTGTCAGATGTGGATCAGCATGAAGCCAGAGAAGTAGGAGAAAAAGCAGCTCATTATGCAATTTGGCATAATTTGGACGGTTCCATATCAATCCAACGGTCTGGATACTATTCAGTTGATTACAAACTACAAAATCTGTATGATATAGCAGGGAAAACCAGACATATGGATGATAGTTTTATAAACTCAGAAGGTAATGGCGTTACTGACGATTTTATTTTTTATGTCCGCCCGCTAGTCGGATCAGGTCTGCCTACCGCCCATAGACTAAGAGCCCCGAAGGTGGACAAACTGATACATTGAATTAGTAACCGGTGATAGCCATAGTAAACGGTTTGATATATTTATAGGCTATTTTGTCTGCACGTTTTGCAAATTCCTCTGCAGCTTGATAAAGCACTTGGATATCCGAATCGTTTCTTATGACTAAATCAGCTTGTTTTTCTTTATTTGTATCTTCAATTTGCTGGTCAATCCTGTTTCCTGCTTCGATTTCCAGAATATTGTTACGTTGCATTATCCGTTTAATAGCATTTTCTTTATTGGTCTGTATAAGAATTATATAGTCAAAACACTCTTGAAGATTTGTTTCAAACAATAAAGGGACTTCAAAGCAGATAAACTTTCTGGTAGTTCTCATGACTAATGCCTGCATTCTTATCAAGACATGAGGATGTATAACGCTATTGAGGAAAGCTAATTCCTCGTAATCCTGAAAAACAATGGAACCAATTCTTTGTCTGTCAGGTTTGCCATCACTAAGTACTTCTCTACCCCATCGGGTGACTAGTTTATCTATCACATCAGGTAGCTGGAGAACGTCGTGAGCTATATCATCAGCAAAATACACCTGTATGAATTCGGGTAGATTCTTACAAAATATCGTTTTACCGCTACCAATGTTTCCTGTTACACCAATGATTTTGGGTCTGTTATTTGATTGCATCTGTAATAATCTGCATCAACTCTTCAAAGGCGATGTCACTTTGTATCGAACCATTATTCGTTATCGATACCTGACCCGTCTGTTCCGAAACAACTATTGTCAAAGCATCTGATTTTTCTGATATGCCTATAGCTGCCAAATGCCTGGTTCCATATTTCTGTTTATATTCAATGTTTTTTGATAAAGGCAAAACAACTTTAGCTGCAGCAATGCGGTTGTTTTTTATAATAATTGCACCATCATGTAAAACAGATTTTGTGTTGAATATCGCCAGGATCAACCGTAACGATACATTCGAATCAATGATTTCACCAGAATTGATGTATTCATGAAGATCCATTTTTTTCTGCAGAATAACGATTGCACCAATCCTTCGGAAAGACATTGCGGAGATTGCATCAATCATAGTACTGGCAAAATCTTGTGTTGTAGGCTTTTTGTTTACCAATATTGCATTTGCTGTCAGATTTAGTCTGGAAAATAGCTCTCTAATCTCATTCTGGAATAAGACAATGATTATCAGAATCCACAAGTCTTTTATGGAGTTTAAAAGACCTGTCACCATACGAAGTTTCAGCACAAGACTAAGCATATATACTGCTAGAATCAGAACAAAACCATAGAAAATATTCAATCTTCCGCTTTTGCCTAAAATCAATAGACTTTGATATATCAGAAATGCTATAATTAGAATGTCTATGATATCACTAATACGCGGTATTAAGAATTCCATATTCAGTTTCTTTGATAAATAAGGTCTCTTAATTTGAAAAACTGCTTATGAGCATGAACATCATGCACTCTGATCAGATCGATATGTTTATCCTGACAGAGAGAAGCAACTGCTAAAGATCCGCCCAGTCTTTGGTCGGTGTGTGAGTTATCGATTGCACCGATAAATCTTTTTCTCGATGCCCCGATGAGTATTGGTTGATGCAGTTGTTTAAAAGCATCGATTTCTGCCAAAATCTCAAGATTGTGTTCTGAATTTTTACCAAAGCCAATTCCAGGATCTATTATGATTCTATCTTTAGATATTCCAACTCTGACACAATAATTAATCTTCGCTTTAAAAAAATCGATAACCTCTTTAACGGTATTCTCATAAAAGGGATTA